>CBFRWL010000069.1:0-9937 GCA_965727025.1 uncultured Sphingomonas sp. | reverse complement strand
GTTACCCTGCAGGGTTAGCTGCAGGGTAACATTAAGTTCAGCACGTACCCGTGGTTGTCGTGATGCAGTTCTTCGCCTTGTTCATCGAATTCGAAATTGCGCCCCCAAGTGCGAAGGCGGCGCCGGCGATGCCAGTGCCAACGATCGCGAGAATGAGCGCATATTCGGCAGCCGAAGCTCCGCTGTCGTCCTTAAGAAACGATGCAATGAAATTGACCATGATTTTGACCCCTAACTAAACGTCCCGTGACGATCGACCAGATCAGCAGGTACCGGTGGTGCTATTGATGCAGTTGACTGCCTTGTTCATCGAGTTCGAAATTGCGCCCCCGAGTGCGAAGGCGGCGCCGGCGATGCCAGTGCCAACGATCGCAAGGATGAGCGCATATTCGGCAGCGGAAGCGCCGCTATCGTCGGCTAGAAAAGATGTGATAAGCTTGATCATATAAGTGACCCCTTACTGGAGGTGGTAAACTGTCCCACCTTTCAACACTCCGTTTACCCTGTTCGCCGTTCTGCAGCTCCGCCGAGGAACTGCGCCCCGCTCCCGCCTCGGTAAACGATGTGTTTACGGAGATACAAACCTACCTTGATGTCAATCGGAGTTTTTTCCCGTTCGAAATCAAGGTGTTATATCTCATCTCCTGTTAACCAAAGATATCATTCTTGATTTAACTCTCGAATAAATCCTCGATTCGACTCATATACCATTTTTCTTTACTTCGCTCGTCCTCAAGAAGAGGAGTTTTATCGCTCATCATAATGTGTATTCTACGTATATCCAAGGTTATATATCTCTAGATATACTTCTGTTAATCTTGGTCGCCATTATAGATCTCGTTAAAAGAACAGCCAAGTAAATGTCCCATCGATCTTGGCCCGGTAAATTGAATCAATGTTCTCTTGCAAACGTGGCGGATGTGGATGGCGAAGCGGGCGCAAGGCTGGTATCCCGGCGGCTGGGGAAGCGGCGATACAGCTTGTTAACCAATTTCCGGCAGAGGCTTTGCAAGGCCGGAAGCGGGGAAATGCGTGAGTCATTCTGACGTCAGCGTCGATGTTGCGATTGTGGGTGCCGGCCCGGCGGGCCTCACGGCCGCCTATCTTCTTACCAAGGCCGGCAAGCGCGTCGCCGTGATCGAGAAGGATCCGGTCTATGTCGGCGGCATCAGCCGCACCGTGGAGCATGACGGCTTCCGCTTCGATATCGGCGGCCACCGCTTTTTCTCGAAGTCGCGCGAGGTCGTCGATCTGTGGAACGAGCTGCTGCCGGACGATTTCATCGAGCGGCCGCGCATGAGCCGCATCTATTATGAGGGCAGGTTCTACAGCTATCCGCTGCGCGCGTTCGAGGCGCTGCGCAATCTCGGCCTGTTCCGCTCCGCCGCCTGCATGATGAGCTATGCGCGCTGGAAGCTGTTCCCGATCCGCAATGCGCGCTCGTTCGAGGATTGGACGGTCAATCAGTTCGGCCGCAAGCTTTTCTCGATCTTCTTCAAGACCTATACCGAGAAGGTCTGGGGCATGGCCTGTTCCGACATTTCGGCGGATTGGGCGGCGCAGCGGATCAAGGGGCTCAGCCTCGGCGGCGCGGTGCTCGACGGGCTCAAGCGCTCGCTGGGCCTGCATAGAAGGCCCAATGACGGCATGGGCGTGAAGACGCTGCTGGAAACCTTCCGCTATCCGCGCCGCGGGCCGGGCATGATGTGGGAGGCGGCGCGCGATCGGGTGGTCGCCGGCGGCAACCTCGTGCTGATGGGGCATGCATTGAACCAGCTCAGCCACGATAGCGAAGGCTGGCGCATGACGTCGTCCAGCGCCGCGGGCGAGCATGTCATCCGCGCCCAGCATGTGATCTCCTCGGCGCCGATGCGCGAATTGGCCGGGCGGCTGCACCCGCTGCCCGCCTGCCTGCCCAATGCGATGGAGCTCAAATATCGCGATTTCCTGACGGTCGCGCTGATGATCCGCTCGCCGGACCTGTTTCCCGACAACTGGATCTACATCCACGATCCGAGCGTGAAGGTCGGCCGCATCCAGAATTTCCGCAGCTGGTCGCCCGAAATGGTGCCGGACGCGGAGCTTGCGTGCGTCGGCCTCGAATATTTCTGTTTCGAAGGCGACGGGCTGTGGGCATCTTCGGACGACGATCTCGTCCGGCTGGCGACCGAGGAAATGGGCAAGCTCGGCCTGTGCGATCCGAAATGGGTTGAGGGCGGGGTGGTCGTACGGCAGGAAAAGGCCTATCCCGTTTATGATGAGGATTATGCCGCTCAGGTCGCGGCGATGCGCGCCAATCTTGAAGCCTCATATCCCACGCTGCATTTGGTCGGCCGCAACGGCATGCATCGCTACAACAACCAGGATCATGCGATGATGACGGCGATGCTAACAGTTCGCAATATCCTCGCCGGCGAGCGGCTGTTCGATATCTGGGCGGTGAATGAGGACGCCGAATATCATGAGGCCGGTCGTGAAGGGGAGGTCGAGGTTATCGGCCCGACCGTTCCGGATGGCGGGCGGGCGGCACTGTCCTCGCTCCGTGCTGTACCGAAGCCTTTGAAGGCCGCCTAGGCGATCGCGCATGCTGTCGCCGCGCGCCGACACTTTCCCGCACGCCCGCGACGAGGCGCCATTGTTCGGCGGGCGCTTCTTGCTGCCGATCGGCGCGGTATGGGGCTTGGCTGCCCTGATCCTGCTGGCGGTACGCTGGCACGCGATCGCCACCCACAATTTCGCCGATGTCGACGATCAGCTGAGGCTCGTCGAGGTGCGGGATTGGCTCAATGGCCAGAGCTTCTACGATGTCACCCAATATCGCATGAACCAGCCCTGGGGCGCGCCGATGCACTGGTCGCGCCTGGTGGACATGCCGCTGGCAGCGCTGATCCTGCTCTTCCGCCCTTTGCTCGGCGCAAATGCGGCCGAAATGCTGGCGGTCTCGATCGTGCCGCTGGTCACGCTCGGCATGATCCTGCTGCTCGCGGGGCTTGTCGGCCGGCGGCTTGCCGCCCCCGAAACCGGTGCGGCCGCCGCAGCCCTGGTCGCGATGAGCACGATGGTGCTGTTCCAGACGACGCCGACGCGGATCGATCATCACGGGTGGGAAATCGCGCTATCCATGCTGGCGCTGTTCGCCGCGCTGGACGCCAATGGCAGAAGATCGGGGCTGCTCAGCGGCGCCGCGGCGGCCATTGCCCTGCAGATATCCCTGGAACCCCTGCCGTTCATCGTGGCTATCGCCGCTCTGTTCGGCATCGACTGGGGGCTCCATCCCTCATCCGGCAAGCGGCAGCGCCTGATCGCCTTTTCCGCCACGCTGCTGGTGCTCGAGCTTTCGTTGTATTTATTATTGCACGCACCCGACGATTGGAGCGCAGCGTTTTGCGATAGCGTCTCGCCGCCACAGTTGCTCGCGATGGCAATCGGAGGAGGGGGAGTAATCGCGCTTGCCGCGCTCAACCCCCGCAATGTGGTCGTCCGATTTGCGGCAATGGCACTGATTGGCGGAGCTGCGCTGGCCGCCTATCATGGCGTTCCCCCCCATTGCGGCGCGGATGCGTTCACTACGCTCGAGCCCAATGTGCGGACATATTGGTACGAGCATGTGCTCGAAGGCCAGCCGGTCTGGCGCGGCAGCCCCGGCAACACGGCCTTGAACATCCTGTTCCCACTCATGGGCCTCGTTTGTGCGGTGTTGGGTTTCGTTCGGGCGGGTCCTGAACGGCGATGGACCTGGGGCGTCTATCTGGCATTGCTCGCATCGACGGTGATCGTGGGCTTTCTCGTGCAGCGGGCATGTGGCCTTGCCAATGCGGCCGCGGCGCCGGCCGTGGCATGGGCCATGGTGCGCGCGATCCGCCGCACCTTGGCGAGCGATCGTGCCGTGGTCCGTGTTCTCGGCACCTCGCTGACCATATGGCTCTTGAGCCCCGTCGCGCCGCTTCTCGCATCGGCAGCAATATCGCATCTGGTTCCGCGCGCGCCGGATGATGCCAATGTCGCTGCCGGCAAATCTGGGCCGGCCTGCGAGGCCTCAGAGCATGTAAGCCAGTTGGAGGGATTGCCCGACGGACGCTTTCTGGCGACGTTGGATCTCGCGCCACCACTGCTGCTTTACACGCGCCACGCGGCACTGGCCAGCAGCCACCACCGCAATCATGTCGCGATGAGCCAGCTGATCGCCGCGTTCATGGGCAGTCCCCAACAAGCGCGTGCGATCATGCGTCAGCGGGGGCTCCGCTACGTCATCATCTGTCCCGACAAGGGCGAGGTGCAAGTCTATCAAAGATTTGCCCCGCATGGCTTTGCAGCGCAGCTGCTGGCGGGCAAGAACCCGGCTTGGCTTCAGAGAATAAAGCTGAAGGATAATCCCATCATGGTCTGGCGGGCCATATCCTGATCGGAAGCGCGCCGGCCTTATCCGCGCGTTCGTCCCATGGTCAGCAGCATCAGCTCCCCGCGCGATGCGATGCCGAGCTTCCGGTAAATGCGATGCAGGTGGACCTTCACCGTACCTTCGGTGATACCGAATTGCTTGGCGATCTCACGGTTGCGCGCGCCTTGCGAGACGCGCTCCGCGATCTCCCGCTCACGCGCGGAGAGCGACTGGATCTTGCCCGCCGCCGCCGAGCGCCCCGGCTCCGGCCGCTGCTGGTGCGCGATCAGCACATCGATCACCGCATCCTCGAACCAGTCCTCGCCGCGCTTCACCGCCTCGATACATTCCAGCAGCGACTGCGGCTCGTTATTCTTGAGCACCAGCCCATTGACGCCAAGCCGAAGCGCTTCCGAAATGTCCTCGCCATCAATGCCAACGCTCAGGAATACGACCGGCACCTCCAACCCGGCTTCACGCACATATTTCAGCACCTCGATGCCGCCGCCGCCGGTCATGTGCACGTCCACCATCACCACGTCGGGTTTCACCGCGCGCAACGCCATGATGGTCTCGTTGGCCGAGGAGGTTTGGCCGACGACATTGTGGCCATGTGCTTCCAGGAAGGATTTGAGGCCCGACAGGAAAATGGGGTGATCGTCGGCAATCAGCAGGTCGGCCATTATTTCCTCTCCAGCGGAATCTGGATCGATAAGACCCCGCCTCCACTTATGGATTGAAGATAGGCGGTGCCTCCCAGCTTATCGACACGTTGGCGTAGCGACCGCGATTCAATTGGGCGTTTTCGATCGCCCTTCTCTTTAACGTTACGCGACGGTTTTCCCTCAGTACGCAACGTCACCAATAACGTATTGTCTTCCAGCGCCATCACGAGCGCGACATGGTCGGCGCTGGCATGCTGGGCTGCGTTCGAAATGGCCTCGCGCAGCAGGAATTCGCATTCGATCGCGGTCTCTTCGGAAACCGGCAGGCTTTCGTCCGGAATCTGCACGCTGCAGCGCATATTCCATTGCCGCGCGAGCGATTGCGCCCGGCTTTCCAGATAGGAAAACAGCTCGGCCGCTGTCTCGGCATTCTCGTGGCTGTGCTTGAGGACGGCGCGAAGATGCTGTTGTTCGGCCGCCACGATCCCATCGAGACTCTTCATCTGCGCGTTGAGCTGCTCCGAGCCGCCTGCCTCGCTCGCTTTCACCATCGAGCTCAGTTGCATGCGCAGGCCGGCAAGCGTCTGCAGCACGCTGTCGTGCATGTCGCGGCTGGCGAGCAGGCGTGCCTCGGCAAGCGTGCGTTCGCGCCAGGATTCGAACCGTTCGAACCGCAAGATCATGCCGTTGATGTCGGCCGCCACCTTACGCAGCTCCAAAAAGCTGCGATGGGTCAGATCCTGCCCGGTGACGATGTAAAGCCAGCCTCTGGCCCGCCCCATTCCGACCGGAATCGCCGTTCCACGCGCCGGCGCGAACAGGCCATTCCAGGCTTGGCCGAACGCCGGGGTATCGCGCACGCCGATCCGCCCGCGATGATCTTCGAACAGGCTCTTGCTCGCCTTGCTGTCGAACAGGAAGGGCCGCGTCTCCGCGCGCGGCGCGTAAAGAAGCTCGCCGGATTTTTCGTCCAGCTCGATGAGATGGTCCTCACCGGCGTGCACCACCCGCGCGATGAGCGGCCTGTCCGGGCCGCCGGTGAACACCATGGCCACCGTGCCGCCGATCCTTTCCGCAATAAGCTCGAGCAGCCGTTCCATCGGCGCCTTGCTGGCGAAAGCCACATGGTGCGACAATTCGTCGTTCCACGTCATCTGGCGTGGGATGATCGCGCCGCCGCTGACGGCGACGGCGAACATCGCGAACACGAGCCCGGCAAAAGCCTCATCGAACGGGCTCGACGGCGTTTGCATCATCGGCGGCCCCCAGCGGTGGCCGAACAGCAACGCCGCGCAGACCAGTCCCGCGATCAAAAGCGCCTTGATGGTGGTGCGTTGCGTGATGTGGCGCAGATAATCCTGCGGCAGGAACAGCGCGACCGTCGCCGCGAGGAAACCGAGCAGCACTGGCCCGCCGGTCGCGATGATGGCTGCGCAAAGCGCCAGTTCGACAAGCCGGCCGACCCAGACGGGCGCCCTGAAGATGGGCGAGCCGTAGCGTGGCGGAAACAGGCCCACGATGGCCCACACTATGTAGGCGGCGGATGCGGCAAGGCTCAGCGGCGCCGGCTTGATGCCATAGATCAAGGTCGCCACCTGCAGGCACGATATCGCTGCCGCCACGAACAGCCGCACGATGTTGCGATCCACCGTGACGCCCGGCGGAAACAGCGGCGCGTTGGCGATCGGTCTTGGTGGTTCGGCTGGCCGCTTGGCGTTTAAGATTTCTCCGTGCATCGGAACATGCCCCCCGCCGCGCCACGCCTGATGTGCGTGCCTGTATCTGGGGAATGCATGATGCCTAGATAACGCGCGGAAACAAGGCCATCCATTGGCTTGTGTCGAATGATTCGATCTCTCCGCATGCAGCGATCCGATTGGCATGCGGCAAGAATTCCTTGTTGTTGAACCGACGTCAAGCTCGACATCAGGTAAATATCAACAACCAAAGGACAGGTGTATATCCGAAGATATACGTACCTGATGGCGAGATTTACTAATAAATCTGTTAGTCAGTGCGCTGTTGCCATGCAGTTAGGCAGAGATCAACTCAAGATCGTTTTAAATTCTTGAAGCTGTATGCCGGGATTCGATGACGGAAAGTAAGATTTACCCGCTGCGACAACAATAAATAGGGTAGCCAGATGGCTACGCTGATACCAACCTTTTCGATATTGCCGTGCAGCAAGGTCGGTAGCTGACCCATCACTGAGGCTGGTACGTTAGAAACCGCCGCCATCGTTCCGCCGATCACGAGCTGCGCGGCGATGTCGAGCAGCCAAGTTGCCACCAGCAGGCGCGGAAAATGCGGCACCTTGCGGACGGCGAGCCCCACCAGCCCGGCATAGCAGGAGCAGAGCAGGGCAAGATCGATCAGCATCAAGCCATAGAATGTGAGATACCAGCTCGGCGCATCCGGGCGCGGGATTGGCATGGCGACCAGAAACTCAGCCGCGCGCACCGGAACGTTCAGCAGCAATCCTCCCAGCAGCATGGTGAGCAGGCCGGCGGTGCCATATTGCTGAAAATCCCGCGCGCTCAGATTGTCGAGCTGCCGCCAGCGGCCCAGCCGTGCAAGCCGCGTCGGCGGCTGAGCGAAGAAGGCAGACGGCTGATAATAGCGCAAGACGGCGAGAAGCACGATCGCCGGGGCGGCAAGCGCCAGTGTCGTGAGCATCGATGCCGGCATCCATGCCCCGGGCGAGAATATAGCGCGCATGAGGACCGCGCCGAGGCTGAGCAGCAGCCAGGCCCGGCAGATCAAGGGAAGGCCTGCCTGAAGGCGGCCGGCGAGCTTTCCGTCATATCGCGATTTCAGCCGGGTCCAGACATTTGCCAGCACGTATCGCCGCTCCGCTTCGTTGCGAGCGGAGTTTGGCTGATTTTAGTCAATGTCTGGTAAAGATGCCTTTGAGCGAAGGCGCTGCCTATTCGGGCTGCGGCCAATCTTCCTTGCGCCGGCGCGGAATTTGCTTGGCGCGCTTGGCTGCTTCGATGGCGTCGAGCGTCACCTGGCGCGCCTCTTCGGCGCCACCCCAGGTGCCGACGCGCACCCATTTCTTGGTTTCGAGATCTTTGTAATGGGTGAAGAAATGCTCGATCTGCTGCATGATGATCTCGGGCAGATCATCCTTTTCGCCGACCTTGCTGTAATAGGGAAAAACGCCATCGATCGGCACGGTCAGCAGCTTTTCGTCCCCGCCGGCTTCATCTTCCAGCATCAGTACCGCGATCGGCCGCACGCGCACGACAGAGCCCGGAATGAAGGGTGAACGCGCGACGACGAGCGCGTCGAGCGGGTCCCCATCCGGCGACAGCGTATGTGGCACGAAGCCATAATTGGCAGGATAGCGCATCGGGGTGTGCAGGATGCGATCCACGAACAAGGCGCCCGATTTCTTGTCAAACTCATATTTGACCGGCTCGCCCCCAACCGGCACCTCGATGATGACGTTGAGGCTGTTGGGCGGATCGTCGCCGACGGGAATGAGATCTATGTTCATGTTGCGGTGCAGTATACGCGCTCGCGGCCGTGCTCAAGCCGGTACGAAGAATATTTTGCAACAGCGAGCGCCCCAGGCGGCAAAATGCCTTCACCTTTGCGACCAAATTCCTCTAGGGAACGCCCATGGCACGGACAGAGACCCCGAAACCAGTACGGGGCACGCAGGATATGATCGGGGAGACGGCCGCGCGCTTCGCGCATGTCGCGGCCACCTTCGATCGCGTTCGCAAGCTTTACGGCTTCGGCCGGATCGAAGTTCCGATGTTCGAGGCGACGGCAGTGTTCGCCCGTTCGCTTGGCGAGACCACCGATGTCGTGTCCAAGGAAATGTACACATTCGAAGATCGTGGCGGGGATTCGCTCACGCTCCGCCCCGAGTTCACTGCGGGCATCGCGCGTGCGTATCTCACCGAGGGCTGGCAGCAATATGCGCCTCTCAAGGTGGCGACGCACGGGGCCCTGTTTCGCTATGAGCGGCCGCAGAAAGGGCGCTTCCGCCAGTTCCATCAGCTCGATGCTGAAGTGATCGGCGCCGCCGAACCCGCCGCCGATGTCGAGTTGCTCTGCCTCGCCGATCAGCTGCTCAGGGAATTGGGCATATCCGAAGGCGTGACCCTGCATCTTAACACGCTGGGCGATCATGAAACGCGCGAGGCATGGCGCGCGGCGCTGGTCGCGCACTTCGAAAAGCATCGCGATGAACTCTCCGAAGACAGCGTGGACCGGCTCGCGCGCAATCCGCTGCGCATTCTCGATTCCAAGGATCCGCGCGATCGGCCGATCGCCGATGCCGCGCCAGCCATTGACGATTTCCTGTCCGCCGAGGCCGGCGCCTTCTTTGAGGCGGTCGTGCGCGGGCTTGAGGCGGCGGGTGTCAGGTGGACCAGAAACAGCCGGCTGGTGAGGGGGCTCGATTATTATCGGCACACCGCCTTTGAATTCATCACCGATCGGCTCGGCGCACAGGGCACCGTAGTCGGCGGCGGACGCTATGACGGGTTGATCGAAACCCTCGGCGGCCCGCCGACGCCAGCGGTGGGCTGGGCTGCTGGCATCGAGCGGCTGGCGATGCTGATCGACACGCCGGCACGCGAGGCGATCGAGATCGTTTTGGTACCGATGGGGCAGGCTGCCGAAACGCTCGCGATCGGCCTGCTCGCGGATATCAGAAGGCGTGGCCATGCGGCCGACATGGCCTATCGCGGAAATATGAAGAAGCGGATGCAGAAGGCTGATGCTGCCGGCGCGCGTTTGGCCTTGATCCTCGGCGAGGATGAGATTGCCCGCGGCGAGGTGGCGGTCAGAGATCTCGCCACGGGCGCTCAAGACTCGATCGCTATGGCCGGCGTGATCGATTCCGTGGAAGCGAGACTTCGATGACCAGCATCGC
>CBFRWL010000068.1:0-9984 GCA_965727025.1 uncultured Sphingomonas sp. | reverse complement strand
ATATGATCCCTGGTTCCTCGAGCGGATCAAGGAGATCGTCGAGGCGGAGGAGGCGATTTGCCGCAACGGACTCCCGCGTGATGCCGAGGGGCTGCGGCGGCTGAAGGCGATGGGCTTCTCGGACAAACGGCTGGCCTATCTGGCGCTGCAATCCGCCAACCTGCCCGCGATGGATACGGCAGTCGCCCACGGCACCGGGCTTGTCCACGATGCGGTTTCGGCGATGACCGGTGGCGTGACCGAGAAGCAGGTGCGCGCGCTTCGCCATCGGCTGGGGGTGCGGCCCGTCTTCAAGCGGATCGATACCTGCGCGGCCGAGTTCGAGGCCAAGACGCCTTATATGTATTCGACCTATGAGGCGCCGGTGTTCGGTGCGCCCGAGTGCGAGAGCCAGCCTTCGGAACGCAAGAAGATCGTGATCCTCGGCGGCGGCCCGAACCGGATCGGGCAGGGGATCGAATTCGACTATTGCTGCTGTCATGCCTGCTTTGCGCTCAGCGATGCCGGCTTCGAGACGATCATGGTGAACTGCAACCCGGAGACGGTTTCGACCGATTATGACACCTCGGATCGCCTCTATTTCGAACCGCTGACCGCCGAGGACGTGCTGGAAATCCTGCATGTCGAGATGTCCAAAGGGCAATTGCTCGGCGTGATCGTCCAGTTCGGAGGCCAGACCCCGCTCAAACTGGCGCAGGAACTGGAGGATTCGGGTATCCCGATCCTTGGCACCTCGCCCGATGCAATCGATCTTGCCGAGGATCGTGAGCGTTTTGCCGCGCTGGTCAACAGGCTCGGGTTCAAGCAGCCCAGCAATGGCATCGCGCGCAGCCGCGAGGAGGCGTTGGCGGTGGCCGACCGGGTCGGCTATCCCGTGTTGATGCGGCCATCCTATGTGCTCGGCGGGCGCGCGATGGAGATCGTCGAAGGCCCGGCTCAGCTCGAAGTCTATATCCAGACGGCCGTGCAGGTATCCGGCGACAGCCCGGTTCTTATCGATCAATATCTGCGTGATGCCATCGAGGTCGATGTCGATGCGATCGGCGACGGCACCGATGTCGTCGTATCGGGCATCATGCAGCATATCGAGGAAGCCGGCGTGCATTCCGGCGACAGCGCCTGCTCGCTTCCTCCTCACTCGCTCGGAGCGGAAATCATTGCCGAAATCGAGCGGCAGACGATCGCGCTCGCGCGCGCGCTGGATGTGCGGGGGCTGATGAACGTGCAGTTCGCCGTTCGCGAAGGCGTCGTTTATCTCATCGAGGTGAACCCCCGCGCCAGCCGGACCGTGCCATTCGTCGCCAAGGCGATCGGCCAGCCCATCGCCAAGATCGCCTCTCGCGTGATGGCCGGCGAGAAGCTGGCTGACCTTCCGGCGATCAACCGCCATGTGAACCATATCGCGGTCAAGGAGGCGGTGTTCCCGTTCAGCCGGTTCCCGGGCACCGACCCGGTGCTCTCGCCGGAAATGAAGTCCACCGGCGAAGTGATGGGAATCGATACCGATTTTGCGGTTGCGTTTGCAAAGTCGCAGATTGGCGGCGGGACCAAGCTGCCCGACGGGGGGACGGTGTTCGTTTCCGTAAAGTCGAGCGACAAGCCGCAGATCCTTCCCGCGGTGCGGACGCTCTCCGATCTTGGCTTCAAGATCATCGCGACCAGTGGCACCGCCGATTATCTCAGCGCTGAAGGTCTCGCGGTAGAAACCGTCAACAAGGTACAGCAAGGCCGCCCGCATATCGTCGATCGCATCAAGGACGGCGAAGTCGCGTTGATCTTCAACACGACCGAGGGGTGGCAGTCGCTACGCGACTCGCAATCGATCCGTGCTTCGGCAGTGAACGGACGAGTGCCTTATTTCACCACCGCGGCGGCGAGCGTCGCAGCGGCGCAAGCGATCGCCGCACTGCGCGAGCGACCGCTTGAAGTGCGCGCATTGCAGACCTATTATAATCCAGCTTCGCACGCCTGATCCCGACAATCCAGTTAGGTTGGGGGCGGTTCGGTGACGGACCGCCTGAACAGAAGTTTTGACGAAAGGTTTTCTCTGATGGCGACTGTTGAGAAGCTGCCGATGCTGGCGGAAGGCCAGAAGATGATCATAGAGCAGCTCGAACGGCTCAAGGAAGAGCGTCCCCAGATAATCGATGCGATCGAGGAAGCCCGTGCCCACGGCGATCTTTCCGAGAATGCGGAATATCACGCCGCGAAGGAGCGCCAGGGCCAGGTTGAAGCGATGATCGCCGATCTCGAGGACAAGCTCAGCCGCGCGATGATCATCGATCCGACCAGCCTGTCTGGCGACAAGGTCGTGTTCGGCGCGACGGTTACCCTGCTTGATGAGGATGACAAGCCCGTCAGGTACCAGATCGTCGGCCAGACTGAAGCCGACGCCAAGACCGGCCGGATATCGTACAATTCGCCGCTGGGCCGGGCGCTGATCGGGCGCAAGGTTGATGATGAGGTCGAGGTAACCGTGCCGTCGGGCGACCGCTATTACGTCGTCTCGAAGATCGAGTTCATCTAAACCGACGCGAGGCATGCGCCTGCCGCCGCCCCGCGCCGCGACGGCCCTGCTGTGCATTACCGTCGCAGCCTGGCTGCTTGCTGAAGCGCTTGGCCTTTCAACCCAGCTTGCGTTTGTGGCGGGCTTCATTCCCGCGCGCGCGTACATCAACTTGCCAGGCGCACTCCCGTTCTGGATCACGCCACTCACGGCCACGCTGATTCACGGCGGGATCATCCATCTCGGTTTCAATATGTTGATGCTGGGCTATTGCGGCCGCTTCGTCGAATATGCGCTGGGTGCCACCGGCGTGATCATTCTTTACCTTGTCGGCGCCTATGCCGCGGCGCTGTTCCAGTTCTTGCCTGCGCCGACATCGACCATCCCGATGATCGGTGCGAGCGGCGCGGTATCTTCGCTCGTCGGGGCATATGCGCTGCTCTATAGCCAGCGGCGCGGAGCGGCCGCACGTCAGGGCCGCGTTGGTCAATGGCTTCACATATTATGGCTCGCGGCGGCGTGGATCTTCGTGCAGCTCCTGATCGGACTGGCGACGATGGGCAGTCAGATGCCGATCGCGATCTTTGCGCACATCGGCGGTTTCATTGCTGGGCTTCTGCTTGCGCGGCCATTGCTGCTCTGGCGATATCGCAACGCTTGAGCCTGTCCGCCGAAGCGCCTTTTTCGATGCTCGCGAAAAGGTTCAGGGCTTCAGATCGATGTCCGGCTCGAGCAATCGATGCAGGTGCACGATCACATATTTCATCTGCGCGTCATCGACAGTGCGTTGGGCAGCACCGCGCCATGCCTTTTCAGCGGACTTATAGTCCGCGAAATAGCCAACGGTGTCGATCTGGTTCAGATCCTCGAATTCAAGACCTTGCGGGTCCTTAACGCGGCCGCCGAATACCAGATGCATTTTGCTCATAAGCAAGACGACTCCCGAACCTTCGGGAGCCGCCTACCATGCGAAGCTGCAATTAGCCACGCGCCTTCATCATCTGGACGAGAGAATCGAAGCCCTTGCGTTGAATGATCGCGTCGAAATCGGCCGCTTGGGAAATCGCAAGGTTGACGCCGCCGACTTTCAGATTCGTCACCTTATAGCCGCCGCCATCGTTCTTCACGCTCCAGATCGCCGTGATCGGCGCTGCTCCCGGTTTGGTGACCTGGGTCACCACATCGGTGCCTCCGGCAGCGGGCATGGTGCGGATGACCTTGAGATCGGCATTGGCATAATCGAACAGCCGATCGGCGTAAGTGCCGATGATGAAATTCGGGAAGGCTGCCTTGTAAGCGGCACGCTGAGCCGGCGTGATCGTGGGAGACCAGCGCCGGATCAGCCGCTCGCCGATCTCGTCCACCGCGAAATATTGGGCGAGCATGCTACGAAATTTCGCGCGTGCGCCCACCTTGTCGCCTGTCCGCAATGTTGCGAAGCCGTCCCTGGAAAGCGTGTCAACGAACTGCGAAGGATCGGACGTGTTCACCGCGGCGAGGGCGGGGGCGTTCACTGGCACAAGAGCAGGCAACGCGACGCCTATCGCTGCGGCAATCGCAAAAGTCAGCCTCATTCGTTTCTCCATTATCATGTGGTGCCGTCTAGGGTCGTCGCCCTGAACGCGCTTTGAACGTCAGCGCCGTTTTTGCACGGCTCCAGATGCGGCCGACCCTATGGACGAAGCCGCTTTCGAAGCATTGTCGAAGAAGGCGCTGACCTTGTTGAGCGCGGCATCGGCGTTGATGCCGTAGCTGTCCAGTGTCTCGCGCGCCTGATCGCGCGCGGCGTCGGCGACGCGACGCGACGTTTCGTTGATACGTTCGCCGACCCCGCTCAGCAATTCTTCCTCCCGGCGGCTGCGGGGCAGGAGCGCGCCAATCATCACGCCGAGGGCGAGGCCGCCGACCAGCGCGAGTGCGGGGTTTTCGTCGAACGCCGTCGCCGCGCGCTGCTGCGTTTCGCTCGCACGCACCCGGGCGCTATTATATACGCTCGACGTTCGTTCGCGCGCGCTGCCATAAGCGGAAGCGGCTTTTTCCTTAGCGCTCGAATATGCTTTCGTCACGCTTTGCCCGGCACGCGAACTGGCGGTTCGGCTGGTCTTGCCTTTCTTGGAGGGTTCAGCGTTTTCGCTCGTCCCATCTTTAACCTGATTCGCCATCATTGGTCCTCCTTCGCTACCGCGGCGGCGCTCGAGGGTGCGCGCGGTTTTCGTTGTCGCTTCGAATCGATAGAATGCGCGGCAGTCCTTGAGGTTGCGCCACGGCCGAAAAACAGCTTGATCAGAAGGCCCAGCGCGGGCTTGCGGCTCAGCAGCCAGCCGATCGCGGTCGCGGCGACCGTAGCGAGCAGCGGTCGGGCGCTCAATGAGCTCAGCAGCTGGTCCGTCAGCGCGAGCCCTTTTTCACGCAAATCCTTGCTGGTTTCGCTGATGATGTTGGCTGGGCTGAGCTTTTCCTGAACTTCGTCAAGGGTTGCGCCAAGCCGCCGCCTTGCCTCGGTTACGCGCTGTTCCGCCCGGCTGACGCGTTCAAGCGAACGATCGCTCATCGCGTTTTTTCCTCGGCGGCTTCCGACGTCGCCTTGGCAAGTTGCTGGATACCGATGCGCGCGAGCAACGCTGCGATCGCCAGCGTCACAATGGTAACGACGAACCCGCCGCCAAGCGGACCGATGAGCGTCGCCAGGCTGATCGCGAGCATTATGAGCAAGCAAATGAGCGCAGCCAAAGCCAGCAATGCGGCAGATGCAATGTAGATTAGCGCGCGTTGGGACAGCGCAAGACGATGCAAAGCCGCAGCGCGATAAACCTCGACCTCAGCGCGGATCAGCGCGCCGGCATCGTCAGCCAGACGGGCGAACAGGCCGCCGATCGACTCCTGTTCCGCCCCCATGGCTGGCGCCTAGCCGGCCTGAGATGAGCTAGAGCCGGACCGAGCGCTCGTGCTTTGCGCCGGGCTCTGTGGGCCAGCGGCCTTGAGCAGACGCACCAGCACGAAGCCCGCCGCAGCAGCTGCTCCTACCGCCAATGCCGGATTGCGCCGGACGATCTCGCGTGCGTCATCAAGCAGTTCGTCGACATCTTTCTGCTTGAGGCTCTGAGTAAACTCCGACACCGCATCGGCCGCGCGATGGACGTATTCGCCAAGGTCGGCGCCAAGCTGTTCATCCAACGATTCAGCCGTTTCGTTGATGAAACGCGAAATCCCGTCGAGCGTGTCGGTGGCCTTCGTTTTTCCCTGCTCCGCATATTCGCGTGCCTTGGCTTGCGCCTGGCCACGCAATGCCTCACCCTGCTCAGCCAGCTTAGCCTTGACCGTATCGCGCACGCCGCCACGGCCGCTGCCGCCGCTTGTGCTCCTCTGAGTGCCGAGTTCGCCCGTCATGCTCGTTCCATCATTGATCGCGGTTGCCGTGTCGTCAGCCATGGTCGCTCTCCAGAATTAAGAAACCTTCAGCACCTAAACCGCCGGAGATTGGCAGCGTTCCACACCGGCCGACGAATCGAGGGCACGATTTGCCTATCCCCGATTCGATGGATAGAGCGCGCGCATCGTTTCGCAACAGTAGGGATTTCACGCATGACCACTATCATCGATATCCACGGTCGCCAGATCGTCGATAGCCGGGGCAACCCTACTGTGGAAGTCGATGTGACGCTCGAAGATGGCAGCTTCGGCAGAGCTGCGGTGCCCTCGGGCGCCTCCACCGGCGCGCATGAAGCCGTTGAGAAGCGGGATGGCGACAAGTCGCGCTGGCTCGGTAAGGGCGTAAGCGAGGCGGTCGACGCCGTGAATGGCGAGATTTCCGAGGCCATCTTGGGAATCGATGCGGAGGATCAGTCCGCGATCGATGCCCGGCTGATCGAGCTGGATGGGACGCAGAACAAGGGCCGGCTCGGAGCCAATGCGATCCTCGGGGTCAGTTTGGCCGTCGCCAAAGCGGCAGCCGATGCGCGAGGATTGCCGCTCTACCGATATGTCGGGGGAACCTCTGCGAATGTCCTGCCCGTACCGATGATGAACATCATCAACGGCGGCGCGCATGCCGACAATCCGATCGATTTCCAGGAATTCATGATCATGCCGGTGGGTGCGGACTCGATCTTCGATGCCGTGCGCTGCGGATCCGAGATTTTTCACACGCTCAAAAAGGCATTGCACGACAAGGGTCTCGCGACCGCGGTTGGCGACGAGGGCGGCTTCGCGCCGAATCTGGCGAGCGCGCCCGATGCGCTCGATTTCATCATGTCTTCGATCGAACAGGCAGGATACCGGCCCGGCGATGATGTGGTCCTCGCGCTCGATTGTGCGGCCACCGAGTTCTTCAAGGGCGGCGTCTATGATTTCGAAGGCGAGGGGGTGAAGCGCTCGCCGGCGGAGATGGCCGATTATCTTGCGGAGCTGGTCGCCCGCTATCCGATCGTTTCGATCGAAGACGGCATGGGCGAAGATGATTTCGAGGGCTGGAAAATCCTCACCGACAAGATCGGCGGCAAGTGCCAGCTCGTCGGCGATGATCTGTTCGTCACCAATCCGGCGCGGTTGCGCGACGGCATTGCTCGCGGCCTGGCCAATTCGCTGCTCGTCAAAGTTAACCAGATTGGCACATTGACCGAAACCTTGGAGGCTGTTTCGACGGCCCAGCGCGCAGGCTATACGGCCGTTATGTCGCATCGTTCGGGAGAAACCGAAGACGCCACCATCGCCGACCTCGCGGTTGCCACCAATTGCGGCCAGATCAAGACTGGCAGCCTCGCGCGATCCGATCGGCTTGCCAAATATAACCAGCTCATCCGTATCGAGGAGGAACTGGGCACAGTCGCGCATTATGCGGGCCGTGGCGCGCTTAAAGCGCTTTCTTAGGAACTGCCCGCCGGCCTGCTTCTTCGGGGAGCGGGCCGCGATTATTCTCAAAGCGCGATAGAATAATAATGCTCTTCTCGTCGCAAGAATATCGACGAGATGCATATTTAGGCTTGCCACGTGGAATCATTGATGATTCTGTGGGCCTGTGAGCCGTACCCGTTCCACTGCGTCGTTGATTAGAGCCGCTGCCGCGCCGGCTGCGGCCATTCTCGTCATCGCGCATTTCGCGGGCTTCGCGGTATTCGGTCCCAATGGCTTGCTCGCATGGGGCGATTACAAGCGCGCCGTGGCTCAAAAGAGCCAGGAGCTGAAGGTGATCGATGCCAGGCGGGCGGAGCTGTCGCATCGCGTCGCCCTGCTCAATCCCCGCAAGGTCGATCCCGATTATGCGGATGAACTGGTGCGTCGTGAAACCGGGCAGGTTCGCCCCGACGAAGTGATAATTCCGATCCGCTGACGATCTTTTTCGGGCACATCCCGAGATTGCAATGCGCGGTGCCGCCCCTATAGGGAAGCCACACTCTTCTTCCCCAGGGAGTCTTCAGCTTGGCTAAGCCACCATCTTCTCCGAGGCGCACGACAAAGGCCGCTCCGGCCACCGCCTCGCGTCGCAAGCACGAAGCGGCGCCGCCACCGACGCCAAATCGCGAGCGGCCGCGTGAACCGGAACGCTATTCGGCCAGCAAGCAGGAGATGCTCGATTTCTACCGGCAGATGCTGCTCATTCGCCGTTTCGAGGAGCGGGCGGGGCAGCTTTACGGGCTGGGCCTGATCGGCGGCTTCTGCCATCTCTATATCGGCCAGGAGGCGGTCGCCGTCGGCATGCAGTCGGCGCTTCAGGTCGGCAAGGACAGCGTGATTACCGGATACCGCGATCATGGCCACATGCTCGCTTACGGCATCGACCCGAAGCTCATCATGGCGGAATTGACCGGCCGCGCCGCCGGCATCTCCAAGGGCAAGGGCGGCTCGATGCACATGTTTTCGGTCGACCACGGCTTTTACGGCGGCCATGGCATCGTCGGTGCGCAGGTCTCGCTCGGCACCGGCCTGGCCTTCAAGCACAAATATGCCAATGATGGCGGCGTCTGCGTCGCCTATTTCGGCGATGGCGCCGCCAATCAGGGCCAGGTGTACGAGAGCTTCAACATGGCGGAGCTATGGAAGCTTCCGATCATCTATGTGATCGAGAACAACCAATATGCGATGGGGACGAGCGTGAACCGGTCTTCCGCCGAAGATCAGCTTTTCCGCCGCGGCGAGAGCTTCCGCATTCCCGGTCTTCAGATCGATGGCATGGACGTGCTGGCCGTGCGCGGTGCAGCCGAGGTCGCGGTTGAATGGGTGCGCAGTGGCAAGGGGCCGATCCTGCTCGAGCTCAAGACTTACCGCTATCGCGGGCATTCGATGTCCGATCCGGCGAAGTATCGATCGCGCGAGGAGGTACAGGCGGTGCGTGAAAAAAGCGATCCGATCGAGCATCTCAAGCGCGATCTCGTTGCCGCCGGCGTGAGCGAGGATGAAATCAAGAAGATCGATAATGAGATCAAGGCGCAGGTGGTCGAGGCCGCTGACTTTGCCGAACAGATGCCGGAGCCTGAGCCGCAAGAACTTTATACAGACGTGCTGGTGGGGCAATATTGATGGCGATCGAGATCAAGATGCCCGCGCTTTCTCCGACGATGGAGGAAGGCACGCTTGCCAAATGGCTCGTCAAGGAAGGCGATGCCGTCAAGTCGGGCGATATTCTCGCCGAGATCGAGACCGACAAGGCAACGATGGAATTCGAAGCGGTTGACGAAGGCACGGTCCGGAAGATCGTGGTGCCTGAAGGTTCGGAAGGCGTGAAGGTCGGCACGGTCATCGCGCTGATCGGCGGCGAAGGCGAAGCAGCCGCTGCACCCAGCGAGAGTTCCCCGCAGGCGCAACCATCCGATGCGCAAACCCGTCATGAGGAGGAGACCACTTCTCGGCAGGCCTCGGTACAGACCAAGGCCAAGCCCGAGAAGACGCCAGCAAGCCTAAAGATCGAACCGGAGGTGCCCGAAGGCACCGAAATGGTGCGCCAGACCGTCCGCGAAGCTTTGCGGGACGCGATGGCCGAGGAGATGCGCGCTGACGACCGCGTCTTTGTGATGGGCGAGGAGGTTGCGCAATATCAGGGCGCGTACAAGGTCACGCAGGGCCTGCTGGATGAATTCGGCGACAAGCGCGTGATCGACACGCCGATCACTGAACATGGCTTTGCGGGCATCGGCACCGGCGCGGCGATGGGCGGGCTCCGCCCGGTTGTCGAGTTCATGACCTTCAACTTCGCGATGCAGGCGATCGACCAGATCATCAACTCGGCCGCCAAGACCAACTATATGTCTGGTGGGCAGATGCGCTGCCCGGTCGTATTCCGCGGTCCCAATGGCGCGGCCTCGCGTGTCGCCGCCCAGCACAGCCAAAATTATGTACCCTGGTATGCGAGCGTGCCCGGCCTGCTCGTGATCGCGCCCTATTCGGCGGCGGACGCCAAGGGGTTGCTCAAGGCGGCGATCCGCTCGCCCGATCCGGTCGTCTTCCTCGAAAACGAACTGCTCTACGGCCAGAGCTTCGACGTCCCG
>CBFRWL010000067.1:0-10051 GCA_965727025.1 uncultured Sphingomonas sp. | reverse complement strand
CGCGGCGGATGCTGTGGCCGTCGCTCTATGCGCTGTTCGTTGAAGGGCTGTTGCCGGAGGGTATCCGCATCGTCGGCGTCGGCCGCTCCGAACTCGATGAGGAGGGGCTGCGCCGGTTGGTCGCCAATTCGCTGGATCAATCCGCCAGCCTGCCGAGCGGCGGTGATCGCGATGCATTCATGGCGATTACGCGATATGTTCGTATCGCCAATGACGAGCCCGCGACCTTCGCGACGCTGCGCGAGGTGGCGCGGCCGGATGCCGAACTCGTCTTCTTCATGTCGACCCCGCCCGATCAATTCGGCCCTTTCTGCCTTGCCCTCAAGGATGCGCAATTGGTCGATAAGCGCTCCCGGATCATACTGGAAAAGCCGATTGGAATGGATCTCGCCTCGAGCCGGGTGGTCAACAGCGCCGTCGGCCAAGCCTTCGATGAAGACCAGATTTTCCGCATCGATCATTATCTCGGCAAGGAGACCGTCCAGAACCTCCTCGCGCTTCGTTTCGGCAACAGCCTGTTCGAACCGCTCTGGAACGCATCGGCGATCGATCATGTCCAGATCACCGTTGCTGAAACTGTCGGTATCGAAGGGCGCTGGGGCTATTTCGACAAGGCCGGCTCGCTGCGCGACATGGTCCAGAACCATATGCTTCAACTGCTCGCGCTGCTCGCGATGGAGGCGCCTTACAGCCTCGATCCCGCGGCGGTGCGCAATGAGAAGGTGAAGGTGCTCGAAAGCCTGCGCCCGATCGGCGCGGCCGATGTCGCAGCCAATGTCGTCACCGGCCAATATACAGCCGGCGCTTCCGGCGGCCATGCGGTGCCCGGCTATCGCGAGGAAGAGGGCGCGGCGACCGCCAGCGATACCGAGACCTTCGTCGCGATCCGCGCCCATATCGACAATTGGCGCTGGGCGGGCGTGCCTTTCTATTTGCGCACGGGCAAGCGGCTGGCCACGCGCCAGACCGAGATCGTGTTCCAGTTGAAGCCCGTCCCGCACAATATCTTTGCCGGGGTGGGATCGTTCCTCCAGCCCAACCGGCTGCAAATCCAGCTTCAGCCGCAGGAAACCGTGACGCTGCATGTGATGAACAAGCAGCCCGGGCTCGATGGCATGCGGTTGCATCCGCTCGCGCTCAACCTTTCGCTCACTGACGCGTTTGGCAATTATCGTCGGCGGATCGCCTATGAACGCCTGATCCTCGACGTGCTCAAGGGCAATTCGACCTTGTTCGTACGCCGGGACGAGATCGAGGCGGCATGGAAGTGGATTGATGGCATTCATGCGGGCATTCAGCAGACCGGCATGAAACCGCGTCCTTATCCCGCCGGGAGCTGGGGCCCTGCCGCTGCGATCGCGCTGACGGAACGGCACGGCCATAGCTGGTTCGAACAGGCCGGATGAGCCGGAAAGGCATGGCATGACCAATATGCACCCGATCGTGGCGGCGGTGACCGATCGCATCGTCGCGCGTTCGACGGAGACGCGGGCTCGCTATCTCGACCTGATCGCGCGTGAGCGGGATGGGGGCGTCGATCGGCCGCGCCTGTCCTGCGGCAATCTTGCGCATGGATTTGCAGCGGCGGGCGAGGACAAGGCCGTGATCCGCACCGGCAAGGTGATGAACATCGGCATCGTCACGGCCTATAACGACATGCTCTCGGCCCATCAGCCCTATGGCCGCTATCCCGAACAGATGAAGCTGTTCGCGCGCGAAGCGGGCGTGACCGCGCAGGTGGCGGGCGGCGTGCCGGCGATGTGCGACGGGGTGACGCAAGGCCAGCTTGGCATGGAGCTATCGCTGTTCAGCCGCGATACGATCGCGCTTTCGACAGCCGTTGCGCTTTCGCACGGCATGTTCGAAGCCGCGGCCCTGCTGGGGATTTGCGACAAGATCGTGCCGGGGTTGCTGATTGGCGCGCTTCGCTTCGGCCATTTGCCGACTATCCTCGTTCCGGCCGGGCCGATGCCGTCGGGCCTGGCCAACAAGGAGAAGCAGCGCGTGCGGCAGCTCTATGCCGAAGGCAAGGTCGGGCGCGACGAGCTGCTCGAGGCCGAAGCGGCAAGCTATCATGGCGCAGGGACCTGTACCTTCTACGGCACCGCCAATTCGAACCAGATGATGATGGAGGTGATGGGCCTGCACATGCCGGGCGCCGCGTTCGTCAATCCGGGCACGAAGCTGCGGCAGGAATTGACGCGGGTCGCCGTGCACCGGCTGGCGGAGATCGGCTGGGACGGCAATGACTATCGACCGCTTGGCCACTGCGTCGACGAAAAGGCGATCGTGAACGCGGCGGTGGGCCTGCTGGCGACGGGTGGCTCGACCAATCATGCCATTCACCTGCCGGCGATCGCGCGCGCTGCGGGCATCATGATCGATTGGGAGGATCTCGATCGGCTGTCCTCCGCCGTGCCGCTGATCGCGCGCGTCTACCCCAATGGCTCGGGTGACGTGAATCATTTTCATGCGGCGGGCGGCATGGCCTATGTCATCCGGGAATTGTTGCAGGGTGGCCTGCTTCATCGTGATATCCTCACCGTGGCGGGAGCCGATCTTGGCGATTATGCGCGCGAGCCCGCGATCGAGGGCGAGACGCTGGTCTGGCACGACGGGCCGGCGGCAAGCCGCGACGAGGCAATGCTGCGTTCGATCGACGCGCCGTTCAGCCCCGATGGCGGCATGCGGCTGGTGAGCGGCAATCTCGGCCGCGCCATCTTCAAAACGAGTGCGGTCGATCCGGCACGCTGGACCATAGAGGCCCCGGCCCGTATCTTTTCCGATCAGGACGAGGTGCTCAAGGCCTTCAAAAACGGCGAGCTTGATCGCGATGTGATCGTGGTGGTCCGGTTTCAGGGGCCACGCGCGAACGGCATGCCGGAGCTGCACAAGCTGACGCCCTCGCTCGGAGTGTTGCAGGACAAGGGCTTCAAGGTCGCGCTGGTGACCGACGGGCGCATGTCGGGTGCCTCCGGCAAGGTTCCGGCAGCCATTCATGTCTCGCCGGAGGCGCTGGGCGGCGGGCCGATTGCGAAGCTGAGAGATGGCGATGTCGTTCGTCTTTCGGCCGAAAACGGCGAACTGATCGCGCTGGTCGACGCGAGCGACTGGAATGCGCGTGGCGATGTCGCCGCGCCGCCGATCACCATGGGGACGGGACGCGAACTTTTCGCCTTTATGCGTCAGGGTGCGGACGAGGCCGAGCGCGGCGCGTCGGCGATGCTGGCCGCAATGGACAAGGAGCATGCGCGCTAATGGATGTTGAGGCAGTGATGCGGCTGGCCCCGGTGATCCCGGTGCTGGTGATCGATGATGCAGCCCAGGCACAGGCTATCGCGCGATCTCTGGTGGCCGGCGGCCTTCGCGCGCTTGAAGTGACGCTCAGGACTGCTGCCGCGCTGGATGTGATCGCGGAGATGGCGAAGGTCGAAGGCGCGGTGGTCGGCGCCGGCACCGTGCTCAACGAAGCGCAGCTCGATGCCAGCATCGCAGCGGGCGCGCGTTTCATCGTCAGCCCCGGGCTGACCCAGGGGCTCGCCAGCGCTGCGATCGAGCGCGGCATAGCGCTGCTACCCGGCATCTCCACCGCCAGCGATATCATGCGCGGGCTCGATCTGGGGCTCAGCCATTTCAAATTCTTTCCGGCGGAGGCGTCCGGCGGGATCGCGGCGCTGAAGGCGCTCGCTGCTCCCTTCCATCAATGCCGATTCTGTCCCACCGGCGGCATCACCCAAAAGACCGCGCCTGATTGGCTGGCGCTCGACGCCGTCCTCTGCGTGGGCGGATCCTGGCTGGTGCAGCGCGGCGGCGTCGACCCGCAAGCGATCGAAGCGGCCGCTGCCGAAGCGGCCAAGCTGACGCAGAGGGGGTAGCAACCGCCGGCGGACGCGCATCGGGAGCGAACCGCGCCACAAAATCGCCAAAGCTGCGTTCTAGTCCGATAGCTATATTATACGGGCGCGAACATTGGTGACATTTCCGCTGCACGACATTGCAATCCCAACGATGAATGCTGTCGGATGAAGGCGGTGCTTTTATGTGCCGGCCGCGGCAGCCGACTTGATCCGCTCACCCGAGATCGCCCGAAATGTCTCGTGAGCGTTGCCGGGAAATCAATCCTGCAGCATCAGATCGAGGCCCTGGCCGCAGCGGGCATTTCGCAGATCGTCATTGTCGGCGGGTACCGGATCGAGCAGGTCAAGGCTCATCTTCAAGCGATGGAAAGCGATTGCGCGGTGACGCTTGTCGACAATCCTTATTGGGCTACGACCAGCAGCATCGGCAGCGTTTGGGCGGCCCGTTCCCACCTCGATCAGCCCTTCTGCCTGCTCAACGGCGACACGCTGTTCGATGCGGCGGTGATCGGCAAAGCCCTGGAAAAGATGCGGCCGGGCATCAATCTCGTCGTCGAGCTGGCGCCGCCGGAACATGACGACATGCGAGTGGCGATCTCCGGCGAGAGGATCATTACCGTGGGCAAGTGGATGTCGGGCGAGGTAGGCTATGCTAGGTCGCTCGGGATCGTACTGTCGCCCAATGAGGATGGCGGCAACTATCGTTCGGCGCTCGAAGCAGTGATCGGCGCGCCTTACGGTGAGCAGAGCTTCCATCACGCCATCATCGATCGCATCGCCCAAAGCGAGTGGGTTCATCCTCTCGTCGTGGAAGGGCATGACTGGCAGGAGATCGACCGGCCCGACGATATCATCGTCTGGGAGCAGCGTATGATGCGCCGTGCTGCCTGAACCAGCCAAGGAACAGCGCGTCGCCTTTTTGTTTCTCGGCGAAAGCCTGCTGATCCCGCACCTGCTACCGATCGTGGACGCGCTTGCCGAGTTGGCGCCCGCGCTGCCGATCGATCTGTGGGTTCGCGACGCGGCAACCGAGTCAGTGCTGGCCAGCCGCTCCCGAGCTAACCCATCGGTGCGCATCCGCCGCGCGCCCGGGTTCGGCGGACGCATGCGGAAGCTGCCGCTGCTTTTGCGGATGGCGCCGCGGCTGTGGTCCGCGCCGGTGGTGGTCTGCGCCGAGCAGACCAGCCTCTGGATCCCGCGCCTGTTTCCGTTTCACTGGCGCTTCATCAAGACCGCGCATGGCGTCGGCTCGATGAGCGCGCGCGACGATCCGCGCCGCCGCGCTGCGTGGCGCCTGCTCGTGCCAAGCGAACTGGAGCGCGAGACCTATCTCAGGCGCGGCCTCGCGCCGGAGAGGGTGCTGGCCACTGGCTATGTGAAAGCATCCTTCGCGGGGACCGCCTACCGTCCCCGCTTTCCAGCTCTGCGCCCGATCGTACTTTATACCCCGCATTGGCAGCGGCACCGTTCGTCATGGTGGGATTGGGGGCGGCAGATCGTCGCCATGCTGGTGCGCCAGCAGCGGTTCAACGTGATATTGGCGCCGCACCAGCGGCTGATGGAACGCGATGCCGCCGTCCGCGACGTGCTTGCGGAGGCCGCCGCCGCGCCGCATGTTCATGCCGATCTGGATAGCTTTGCCATGGTCGACGGCAGTTACACCGCGGCGGCGGATATTTATTTGGGCGACACGTCGAGCCAGGTGGTGGAGTTTCTCGCGCGCCCGCGCCCTTGCGTGTTCCTGAACAGCCAGAAGCTCGATTGGCGCATGACCGACGATCACGGCTTCTGGGAGTGCGGCGAGGTCGTCGACGATCTCGATCGCGTCGAAGCGGCTCTTGATGAAGCAGCCCGGGCACATGAGCGCTATTTGCCGGTGCAGCGCGAATTCGCCGCCGACGCGCTGGGAGATACCAGTTCGGAAGCGCCGCGCCGCGCGGCACGGATCATTCTCGATGCGCTGGCTTAGCTTGCCAGCCAGGATTCCACGCGCCGCCCGCCCAGGGTGATCATGGACGCCTGCACCAGCCGCACCACATGAAACAGGCAGGAAGCCACGCTCCAGCCGGCAAGCGCGATGAAGCCCCAATCCGGCCGGCCAAAGCACAGGAACACGAACAGCAGCAGCATGTTCGGATTGCGGCGCGCGGTGATCAGCCGGAAGTGGGAGTCGATCGGCTGCCACACATGGATATGCATGTGGAAGCCAGCGATGAAAACGCCTTCGATCAACCGCTGCAGCACGTAAATGCCGACGATTACGATCAATCCCATGTCGATCGTGTCGTCGGGCAGGGGGGTGCCATAATCATCCAGGCCCATTGCCCACGCCCACCACCAGATCGGCGGGTGGATGAGGTCGATACCATGGTCGAATGCATTGCCGAGCTTCGATGAGGTGATGGTGCAGCGGGCGAGCTTGCCGTCGACCGTATCGAGCACCATCGAGATCAGCCCGGTCGCCATGCCGGCCCAATATTGGCCGGTCCAGAAGCAAAGGGTCGCGGTCACGCAGAACAGGAAGCCGATGCTCGTCACCATGTTGGGGGTGAGGCCCACGCTGGCGGCTATTTTGGTCAGCACGAACGCCCATTTCGGCCAAAGATATTTGGTCAGCAGGTCCGTCACGCCCTTATATGCGCCGGCGTAGCTCGCCTGCTCGACCGCGCTCGCGGTATCTTCGCGGAGCGGAAGAACGAAGGGCGTTTCGCGCTTGCGCAATTCGTCATTCGCGATCGAGATCCGGTCTTCCGCGCGAAAGACTTTCATGTCGTGCGGAAGATCTCCCGCCCTGAGCATGCGTGCTTGCGATCCATCGCGCACATGCGCAAGAACGGGCTCGTTTCGGCAGGTCAGCACAGTGCCTGGGTTGTCCGCGATCTGCTTGAACCAAGCCGGATCGAAGGCAAAGCCATCATTCGCGATCATGTTGGCTCTGGACCAATCCCTGACGAGCGTTGCGCCATTCTGCCGGCCAATGCGGGCGATGCGTTCGTGTGACGTCATTCCCCAGACGCGCACCGGGTTGCTGCCGAGGATGCATAATCTTGGCCGCGGAATTTCCGGAGCCGCCGTTTTTTCCTGCGTTGCGGGGCTGCCCTCGCTTTGATCGATCATCAGCCGAATAACACGGCAATGGCCTCGCTGTTCCGTTTTAAGCAGGCATTCCGCTCCGGCGGATGAATGCCTGCAGAAGCCTCACTTGCTCCAGGCTGTATCCGTGACGGATCAAGCTTAGCAACAGCCCGTCATCCAAAGCTGCATGGCCGCGCCATAGCCGGCTTGCCGCCACGCGCAACACCTCGAGCCGCTCGTCGGCAAGCGGGTTGGCCACCGGCAGCCCGAAGACCATCGCAATGAAGCGCCGCAAGCGGGAAGCCGGTTTCGTCGGAAGGGCCCGATCCTTGTGCGCCAGCGTGACGACCGTCCACTCGCGCGAGGAAAAGCCAACCATTGCCGCCGGCGCGGCGATCGTGGCATCATGATCGGCCGCATCATTGGTGGCCGCCGCAAAATTCATGCAAAGATATGCCATCAGAAAAACTGCTTCGTTTGCCGCGCGCCTGCGGTAATCCATTGGGAGAGGCTGCCGCGTAGCAATGCGGCATGAAGGCCCGCGGCATTGGCCGTCTGCCTGCCGCCAAGGCGGCGATAATCGTTCGCCAGTGCCAGCGCCGCCGTCTGCGCCAGGACGCTCAGCTGCCGGGGATGGGGACTGCCCCAGATCGCCAGCGATTGTTCAAGCTCGGATCGCAGGGCAGCCAATCCATAGTTTTCAGGATCGAAGCCATCTTTTCGCGAATGCTCGATGGCAATGATCAGCTCCCGTACCTGAGCATGATCCCAGCTTTGCACATCTGCCATGATCGGTGCCGTACCGCTGGCAGTGGCGGCAGGGCTGCGCGAGGCAAGCGTGCCGCCCGCGGCCGCCATGATCATGATCAGCAGCGTGATCAGGGTAACCGCTCCTGAGGTGCCGGCAGTTGATGATGTCGCATATGATCGGCGCATGATCGCCTCCCGCTCGAAAAGTCTGGCATGCAGCCGACTTAGGGTTTTGCGCATGAATTGCTCGCATGTTTCGGCGCAGCCGCCATGCGGGGCGACGATCGTGCGCAAGCGCAATTTCGTCGTGCCGGAAAGCATTTTCGTCCCGCCAAGCTTGGGGAACTTTGGATTGCGAGGCTTACTTTCATCCAGGTAAGTTAGGGGAAGGCCCAATTTTTGCTCGGATTTGACAGATGAAGATGGTGCTGCGCCGCGATTTGCGCAAAGCTAGGCTTCATGCGGGCCTTCACCTCGATCTTGCACCTCCAGACTGCAGCCGTCCGGTGACGATCACCAAGCCTGATGCACGCTGGCTGGAAGCTGCCGGCGTCACCGTCGCGCTGTGGTTCTTCGTGCTGCTGATCTACCTGCCGACGATCTTGGATCGGCATGCGGGCGATAGCTGGACGAGCGTGGTGCTGGACGCATCCACCCTGCTGATTTCGGCTGCGCTGGCGATCTCGATCTTCCCGCTATTCCGGGTAGTCGCGCGCTGGCCGCAATTTGAGCGCCTGGCCGTGCTCGGCGCGGCGGTGATCCTCGCATCGATCGCGCAGACCGCCTTCGACCTGATCTACACCGGGTGGGTTGCGCAGCACCTCGAGCGATCCTGGTATTCGATCCCGCGCGATCTCAGCCGCGGCTATCGCACCATGTTCAACTATGCTTGCATTTTCAGCGTCAATGTCGCGCTGTTTCAGCTCATGTACACGCGCCGCCGGGACGTTCGGCGCGAGCGCCAGCTGGCGGAGGCGCGCTGGTCGGCCCAGCAGGCGCAACTCACCGCGCTCCGCTTCCAGCTCAATCCGCATTTTCTGTTCAACACGCTCAATGCGATCTCCTCGATGATCGTCACCGGCCGCAACGAGGACGCGGAGCAGATGACGGACAAGCTTTCCAGCTTCCTGCGCGCGTCACTCGCCTCGGATCCGACCGAACTGGTGCCGTTGGAATCAGAACTCGCATTGCTTGAGGAATATCTCGAAATCGAGGCGATCCGCTTCGGCGAGCGGCTCAGCATAGAAATTCCCTGCACGAGCGAGGCGGCTGAGGTGCTGATCCCGAGCTTCCTGCTGCAACCCCTGGTCGAAAATGCCATCAAATATGGCGTCGGCCCGTCGCCGCATCCGGTGACGATCATCTTGTCGGCAAAGATCGAAGCCGATTTTCTCGTGCTTCAGGTGACGGACAATGGCGGCGGAACGGCCGACCATGTGCAGCCTGCGGGCACCGGCGTCGGCCTTGAAAATGTGCGGCGGCGGCTGGAGGCCGTTTATGGCGCGCGTGCAAGCCTGAACGCGCATCCCTTACCGCAGGGGTTTCAGGTGACGATTTGCGTCCCGCTCGACGCGACGCCGCTGCGCCTTCAGCAGCCCAATTAGAGCGAGAAGCCAAAAATCCGAATTGCCTCCGTTGGGTTCGAGTAGCCTTCGAGTTCGTCGAGAAGGCGTATCGAGAATATGGGCCAGCTGGGCTTTCTCGACTGCGGTTCTCGACTGGCTCGAACCTCCGCTCGAAACAAACGGTTCAGATTGAAGGCATCACGCCCTAAGCGCAATCCTACACCAGATGGCTGGCGATCCGTTCGATCGGGCGCGTCATATTTTCATAAACGACGCCACCGACAAGCCCTGCGGCGATGACCCCGAAGACCGCGATCAGCGCAAATTCGAATGCGCGTGACAGGCGGCGGCTGCGCTCATGCTGCTCGGCGATGTCGGACGCGCGCCGCCGCGGCGATCCTTGCGAAAGCGATTGCGGCATATGGCCGTTCCGATCGGCGGCCCGCCTTTGTGGGACCGTGCCGCTGATGAGCGCCTTGATATCCATGACATCGCTCGTGCGGACCCCAAAGCGCTTGTCCTTGCACCACACCACCCGCGCCACGATCGTATGAGCGGGTTGAAATATTTCGACATATGTGCCGGCGGGGGGAGGGCACGCCGCCTGTAGCATTAGTCCGCGCGAGGAGACATTACGAATGCACACGTCGGTCTTGGCGCCGCCTGCACGCATTTGCGTGGGAATGACCACCTTATGTCGGGCTTCCCTCGGTCTTTGTCCGGCGTTCATAGATCAGGGCATTTCGAAAGCTCATTACTCCGATTGCCAGTATAGTGTTCATTCGTTGAAATAAGCTTAGCATG
>CBFRWL010000066.1:0-10083 GCA_965727025.1 uncultured Sphingomonas sp. | reverse complement strand
ACGATCCCGGCAAGGTCCTTGGCGTATTCCATCTTGGTCTCCACCTCCATTTGGCGCAGAATCTGGATGCGCTGCGCCTGAGGCGACCCGGCGCCGTGCAGCGATTCGGTGAGATAGCCCACCGCATTGCGGCCCAGCGTCATGTTCTCGATCAGGCGCAGCATTCGCTGGCGGTGCTCGACTGGAACGTTGGCGCGGCCCTGAAAGTACTTCTTCAGGATCGGTCCTGCCACCTCGTGATCGAAATCCTGTTCGGAAGGCAGGGTCACCATCAGGCCCCCCGCCAGATCCTGCGCGAGGCGGCTGATCTCGTAGGGGAAGCGGGTGACGTTGTGCTTGCACACGTTCGCCAGCATCCCGTCGTTCATATAAATTCCGGATGGCAACAGCTTCGCCTCGTGGCTCGAGGCAATGGCGGAGGAATAGATCGTCTCGTTGAGGTGAGTCATCTCCACCAGCTTGTCGCGGACATGGCTGGCCTTATCAGCGCCGTTGAACTCGGCGATGGCCGCGGCCGCACCGACCATGACGTCGCCCAGGCCGGTCTTGCAGACATAGGAAGCGCGGTGATAACTGGTGAAGCGCGACACCATCTCCTGCGCGAACTCGTATTCCCCGTCCATCAGCACGTGTTCCCAAGGGATGAACACGTCCTCGAACACCACCAGCGCTTCCTGGCCGCCGTACTTCGCGTTGCCTTGATCGATCTGGCCGGATTCCAGGGCGCGAGTATCGCACGACTGGCGCCCATAAATATAGGTCAACCCCTTGGCGTCGGCCGGGACGAGGCCGACCACCGCAAAGTCCTGGTCGTCAGGACCGAGGTTCATGGTCGGCATCACCGCGATCCAGTGCGAATTGTAGCCGCCGGTCATATGGGCCTTCGCGCCCTTGACGTAGAGCCCGTCCTTGGTGCGGCGGGTGACGTGCATGAACAGGTCGGGATCAGCCTGCTCGGAAGGCCGCTTGGAGCGGTCGCCCTTGGGATCAGTCATGCCCGCGCCGACGACGATGTTGTTCTGCTGCGCCAGCTCCATGAACGCGAGATAGCGCTGGTGATAGGTGGTGCCGTGCTTCTGGTCGATGTCGTATGTGATCGAATGCAGCACGCTGATGGTGTCGAGCCCGGCGCAGCGCTGGAAGCAGGTGCCGGTCAACTGGCCCATGCGGCGCTGCATCCGGTTCTTCATCACCAGGTCCTGCGGCGACCCGACAATGTGCAGGAACCGGTTGACCGGCGCATCGATCAGTTCACTGTGTGCAGTGGCAAGCTCGGGATCCTCTACCGCCAGGTCATAGGTGCGTGCCAGCGCGTTGATCGAGGGACGGACGATCGGGTGATCGACCGGATTCTCGACCAACTCGCCGAACATGTACATCGTGATGTCGCGGCCGCGCAGCGAGTTGACATAGTCTTCGCCGGTCCGGATCGGCTTGAAGCGTGCCCAGCGTTCAGCGGCAGATTCCTCGAAGCCGTTGAGGTTGGTGTCGATACGGTCGACATCACGCGTCAGAGTTGTGTCCACCTTGGAAAACTCCGGTGAGCGGCGTCCTTCGAACCCGCGACAGGGGTGAGAATCCGCTATCGTTGTCTGGCTGAAAAGGTCATAAGCGGCTACTAAAGTTCACCGGGTCGGGATGCATGGCCACCATCGACAGCCATTATTTCCGGGTTTGCACACGCGGCGCCGTTCGCTCCGGCCTGTCTCTCCCGAGGCTCCTCGCCGAGGCCGGCGTTGACGCGACAAACATCGCCACCCCTGGGTGGCGCGGCGATGTCAGGGCGATGGCGCTGCTGGTGCAAGCCATCTGGCGGGATATGGCTGACGAAGCGATGGGCTTCACCGAGCACGGGTTTCCGGTGGGATCCTTTGCCTTCGCCTCTGAGCTTGCATGGGCAGGAGAAACCGTGGGCGAGGGACTCGCGCGCGCCATCCGGTTCTATAATCTGATGTCCCCGGACATCGAGACGACACTCACTAGTCTGGACCGCGAAGCGACGATCCGCGTGCGGTTCAGAAAACCCGCGCTCGATCCCGATCACTACTTGCAGGAGTTCTGGCTGATTATATGGCACCGTCTTGCTTCGTGGCTGGCCAGCGAGACCGTGCCGTTGCTTGCGACAACATTTAACTATACGAAACCACTCGAATATTTTGAGGAGTTCCGGCATCTTTTCCCGTGCCCGCACCAGTTTGAGGCGGACGAAACGTCGATCATCATGGACGCCCGAACCTTGGCTGCCCCGGTGCGACGCAGGGAGCAGGAACTGATTGAAATGATTCGCGTGGCACCTCTCGACATAATGACGATCCCGGCGAGCGATCATAGCCTGGCCCGGCGCGTGAGGTTGCTGCTGCAGCGCAACTATGCCATCAGCGCAGACGAGATTGCCGAAGCCCTCTCCCTGTCGGGAGAGGTCTTGCGAAAGCGTCTTCGCCGTGAGGGAACCGCCTTGTCGATACAGCGGCAGGAAGTTCGCCGTGACGCCGCCATGCGCGCGCTTTCCCGCGGCGGCCGCAGCATTGAAGCCATCGCCTTCGAGCTTGGCTACGAGGAAACGCGCTCATTCACGCGGGCCTTCAAGGCATGGACGGGCGTTAGCCCGTCCAGGTTCCGGCAACTGATGCTGTCACCGGCAGGGCGCTGTTGTACGAATTGGAGTTTAGGGGATTCAAGAAGGGAATCCGGGATGATAGCTGGCGTGGATGAGCAGGCCGGATCGACAGAGATACAAGACCAGGAACTGGCGGGATTATAACGGCGTTGAAGCGGCGTGGTTCGCTGACAATCTGGCTGGATCCCGAGCTGCAATGGGAAGCGATGCCGAGTGGCAAGCACGGTCGTCAGCAGGCACGGTCGTCAGCAGGTTTTCAGCGCCACGTCGATCCAGACTGCCGCCCTCTTTCAGCAAAAGCTTTCGCGCCGGTTCATCGTTCAATGAACGAACTTCCCTCCGAAAGCCCCAATATCTCATAGGAAGCATCGGCGGGCGACCGGTGGGGCTGAAGATAGGCGCCGACGTCGACGAAGGAGTCACCGAGCGGCGCGCTGTTTCCCCATTCCATGGTGCAGCGGCGCAGTCGAAAGCGCCAGATTCCATCGCGCCGTTCCAGCGTGTCGATATAGCGGCCGACCTGTTGATCGAGCATCGTCACTCCGTCCTCCTTGCGCAGTTGCGTCGCATAGAAGACCGTTTCGGCTCCCGCACTGTCGCCCGTCACCTTGATGCGCGACTGTCCGAGGTGATGCGTGCAGCTTTCCCATTTGGTCTTGAGCGCGTCGACAACCACCGACGCGTAGACATGGCCGGGATTGCTGATCTCGCCATGATAATCGAAGCTATCCTCATGGTAGGTTGCCGCCACCGCATCGCGGTCACACCGATCGCAGGCGTGAACATAAGCTTCGATGGTCTCACGAATCTGGAAATGATCAATCAGCGTTTGAAGCTTGTCGGCATTTTGCGCCAACCATTCGAGCTTGTCGTTCATTCTACCTCTCTCCATTCCAGTTCGATGCTGTAGCAGACGAACCGATGACAGCGGTCGCCAGCGTTAATCTGATTCTGGACGGCCTCGGTCTTACCCAATGCGGACCGGCAGGCGGTCCAGCGCCCGAATGAAATTCTGCCTCAGTACCGGCGTTCCGGCGAGTTTCAGCTCCGGCAGACGTGTGACGATGGCCCGGAACATGACCCGCGCTTCCTGCCGCGCAAGTTGATTGCCGAGGCAAAAATGCGGCCCGACCGCAAACGCGATGTGCCGGTTGTTCTTGCGCCGGATATCGAATGTCTCGGGCTCTTCAAATAGCTCGGGATCGCGGTTCGCGGCGTTCAGCGCCACCACGACCGGGCAGCCGGCGGGCACGACATTCGGCCCCATCGCCACATCTTCCAGCGCTTCGCGCGGAAGCGACCAGTGGGAGGGTGACGCATAGCGCAGCATTTCCTCCACTGCGTTTGTGACAAGATCGGGATCCTCGCGCAGCCACCGATACTGGTCGGGATGTTGCAGCAGTTCATACATCCCGTTGCCGATGAGATTTGCGGTCGTGTCGTGTCCCGCCATGATGAGAAGCTGGAGCGTGCCGAGAACCTCCAGCTCGCTCAGCCTGTCGCCCTCGCTTTCGACACGGATGAGCATCGAAACGAGATCGTCCCCGAGATTTTTGCTGCGTTCCTTCACCAGATCCTGGAAATAGAGATAGAAGTTGCGCTGCGCGTCCCGCACCGCCGCCATCTGCTCGGCACCGGGCTGATAGGTGCGGGCGGCCCCGCTCACCGTTTCGGTCCACATGCCCCACAACGCGTGGTCCTCATGCGGAACGCCCATGAGTTCGCAAATCACCTTCTCAGGCAGCGGATAGGCAAGTTCGTGCAGCAGGTCGAAGCTTTGCTTTCCTTCCACGCCTGCGATCAGCTCGTCGGTGACGGCTTCCACCCTGGGCAGCCATTCGGCGATCCGGGTCGGCTTGAACGCCACTTCCAGAATGCGCCGCAGCCGCCGGTGATCAGGCTGATCGCGGTGGATGAGCATGGCGATCAACGCGTCGCAGGCCTGCCGCAGGATCTCGTCGCCCTCCATATCGCCGATGTTGGCCCTGACCTCCGCAATGGCCTGTCGCTGCCGGCTGAAGCGCTGGTCCCGATAGACGGTCATGGCGTCGTCATATCGGGTTACGAAGCGCATGCCGCCCGCTTCGGCGACAGGATCATTCTCCCGCAGCCAGCTGAGCAGCGGATAGGGATCTCCGATCAAGCTGTGATCGCTCAGCAGCGCGGTAAGCTGATGGCGAGGGCATTGTTCGCCAGCCTCGCCTTCCTTGAGCGGCGCACGGTTCATCAGCAGAAACCTCTCCATGGCGGATTTCGCACCTGCCTGCACCGGTCGAAATTGCCGCGTCCGCTGGCTCTCTGGCCATTCTCTGTCCAGTTATGCGATTGCTCCCGGCGCAGGGAGGGCATAAACGCTCAAAATGAGGACTGGATCGGTCAGGAGCAGCCATGTCAAGCGGCATCCGTTCGCAAGCGCACCTCCAGGTTGTTCCCTTGGAAGCGGTCCTCGTCCTTGCCGATGCGCTGCAGTCCATCGGCCGGGATGTGCCCCAGGCGCTGGCCCGTGCCGGGCTGTCGCATATTGCCTGGCCGCCGCGGGGGGCCATCGAAAAGCCGGTGACGCGCAACGCCTTCGCGCGTCTGGCGCAGGACGCGGTGGTCGCCTTTGACGCCCACGCTTGCCGGCACGAGGGACTACGCTCATTGCCCTACAGCGTTTTCAAGCTGATGTGCGTGGCGATGCTAGCGGGCCCGGATCTGAAAACGGCAATCGGCATCGCCGCCGACGCATATCCCGAGATGATCGATCGCTCCGGTGATTTGCGCCTGACGGTTATCGACGATGAGGCAATCCTGGAGCTGGATCTTGGCAAGCGCAGGCAGGACGTCGGGAATCTTCTGGTCATTATGTATGCGCTATCAACGTTTCACCGGCTTTTTGGATGGCTCACGCGCACGCAAATCGAGCTGACCCGGGTAACTCTGAACTATCCTCAATCTGAGCGGCAGCCTGCTTTCGACGCGCTGCTGCAGCTTGATCCGGATTTTGATCAGCCGCGTAACGCGATCCGGTTCGCCGCCACGCATCTCGGTCGACCCATCGCGCGGCAATATAATGAGCTTGAGACGCTGCTCACATTGTTCCCGTTCGATCTCCTCCCCCCTCCCTATAATGAGCAAAGCTTGATCGAACGGATCGAATCCGCCACGGCGGCCGCGCTTTCGGGCGGAGCAATCCCGCCTGATGCCCCGCAACTGGCGAGGATGTTCGGGCTGAGCATTGCGACGCTCAGGCGCCGCTTACGGGCGGACGGCAGCTCCATCATGCAGATCCGCAACGAATGTCGCACGAAGTTGGCGATGCGGTTGCTGGGCTCTAGCCGTCTGACCGTCAAGGAAGTCGCGGCCCGGACAGGATTCAATGATGTCTCCTCCTTTCGTCGCGCCTTTCGGTCGTGGACCGGACGGTCGCCCGACGCTTTCCGCAAAGTGAAATCGGGAAATAGGTCCGACGGCGTTTGACGTCGAACGTTTCAAGCACCTTCCCCGACACTTGCACCGGCAGCTCTGGAGCTTCCGGTTCTGATCGGTTCGCGTCCTTGTAAGCACCTGCCAATCGACTCCGTTTCTTCAAAGATACAACGAAATTCGCTCTGATTATCATGCCATTAGTCCATACGGACGATGGCTCGTCTGAACGAGTGGATAGATGCCCTTCGGGGGCCTTGATGCTAGTTGATCAAGATCGATCCGGCAGGGTTCGGGCCTTCCAATATCCAAAAGATCAAAGCTCGGAATAGCGGTTCTTGCGTGAGTTTCGGGCGCGCACAAAGGATTTTAAGGGAGGATAAACATGCGAAGATTATCGCTTTATCTGTGCGGATCGGCATTCGCGCTCGTATCCGCGCCTGCGCTGGCGCAGCAATCGTCCGATATGCCCGCCCCTGCACCGACGGCGGGGACTGCTTCGACGCGAGGCGAAGCTGGTCTTGAAGACATCATCGTCACCGCGCGGCGGGTTGAGGAAAACCAGCAGAAAGTCCCGGTCGCGGTTACGACCATTACCGGCACAGCCCTGCAGCAGCGCAATGTCGATCGCGTGAACGATCTTCAGTTCAGTGTCCCCAATCTCCAGATCAGACAAAACCAGATCACCCCGTCGATCGCCGAGTTTTCCTTGCGCGGTCAGCGCCAGCAATTTTATACGGACGAGAACGTCGTTGCATATGTCAACGGCGTTGCGCAGGGCACCCGCGCGCTGACTTTATACGACATGCAGAGCGTGCAGGCATTAAAAGGCCCTCAAGGCACGCTATTCGGCAAGAATACGATGGGCGGCGCGATGGTGTTCACCACGACGCGTCCCGCCTTCGAAACCTCAGGCCGGATCGAGCTGGAATACGGCAATTATGACCGGAAGACCGCGCTGGGCATCTTCAATACCCAACTCCTCAAGGACAAGATCGCGATCCGTTTCGCCGGCAATATCGAACGGCGCGACGGCGTTTTCAAGAATGTCTTTCCGGGCGGGAAAGATGCCAATAACCGGCACAGCGAAAGCGCTCGCGTGACCTTGCTCGTGAAGCCCGACGATCGCTTCGAAAGTCTCACCACCGTTGACTATCTCCGTCGCGATGAGATCCAGACACCGACGGAAGTCGAAGCGGCCAATCTCCTTCATCCCTTCGGCGGCCTCGTCGCCCAGGGGGTGACCCAGCAGAGCGCGCTGGGGGGCGGGGTTCCGGCCCTCACCGCGGACGCGGCGGGGAACCCTAACGCCCTACTTGTTCGCCGAGGCAATCCCTATCGGATCGAAACGCCGACGGGTATCGGCACGACGATCCCAAGCGGCGGCGTATATGATCCGCTGCAAGCATTGGGAACCTATGTGAAGTCCTACGGGATTTCCAACAATACCTCTTTCGAAATGGACGACAATCTGACGATCCGTAACATCATTTCCTATCGTTACGAACGATCGTTCGATCATCAGGACACGTCAGGTATCGGTGGGTTCACCCTGAATCTTGGGCCGTTCTTCGGCTTTCCGAACGCCAATATCCCGGGCCATTTCATCGACTTTGTCCCGGATTACAACCAGAAGGACAAGACCTTCAGCGACGAACTTCAGCTCATCGGCGAATATGATAATTTCAAGTTCATTGTCGGGGGCTTCTACGGCCATTTGAACAAATTCTTTGCGAACGTGTCCAGCGCTATGGCCGGTCCTTTCGATTTTACCGGCGCTGGCCCCCGCTACGACGACGAGTTCACCAAAGTCACTTCCAAGGCCATTTTCGGACAGGGAACCTACGACTTCTCCGGCGTCGGACTTGAAGGCGTCCGCCTGACGCTCGGCGGCCGTTACACCTGGGACAACAAAAAGTATCTTGGCCATAACTTCTTCTCGAATGGCAATAATGCAAGTTTCCAGGTCTGGTCGCAGGCGGCAGCCGGATCGGTCTGCAATTATATCAACGGCACCGGCCTGGTCGGAACGAGCGTAAGCAACGCACAGGAATGCGCCATCCGCGCCGAAAAGACCTTCAAGGCCTTCACTTGGACTGCATCGCTTGAATATCAGGTGGCGCGAAACACTCTCGTCTATTTCGCGAACCGGCGCGGTTACAAGGCCGGTGGGCCGAACCCGACGACCTCCAACCTCGACTTCACCATGTGGGGACCGGAACGCCTGACTGATTTCGAACTGGGGCTGAAGCATCAGGGTTATATCGGCTCCGTTCCTTATCGCCTGAACATTGCGGCCTTCACCGGCAAATACTCAGATATTCAGACTCAAGATATCGTGCAGTTCTGCTCCAACGCCGCATGCGGCAGCACGTTCACCGACCTGATCATCTTCAACGTCGGTAAGGCGCGGATCAAGGGTATCGAAGTCGACGGTTCGATCAAGCCGTTCCCAGAGCTGACGCTTGATTTCGGATACTCCTATCAGGTCGGCCGTTACGGGAAAGGTTCGGTAATCCCGCAGCCGCGTGATCCCAACCGGCCGGTCAACGACTTTGCCAATCCCGCGTCGCCAGCCTTCAATCCGATCGACTATGCGGGGGGCGTAAGCCTGGCTGGCGTCGAGTTCGCCGGTGTGCCGCGGCAGACCTTCACGGCGGCGGCCAGCTATAATGCCACATTTATTCCGGAAAGCTTCGCGAAGGTGGTACTTGGCGCCAATTATGCGGCACGCACGAGGACTAAGGGCATCCAGCCGGTCGGCGTGTATCCGACCCCAGGCTTCGACATCCTCAATGCCAGGCTTTCGTTCAACGAATTGTTCAAATCCGATGTCTCACTGGCATTCTGGGTCCAGAACCTGACGAAAGAAGTCTATCGTGTTTCCTGCGCGGACAATCTGAGCACGCTGGGCTTTGCTCAATGTCGCTGGGGCGAACCGCGGACATATGGCGTAACAGGAACAGTCCGGTTCTAGGCCACTTCCGGGCTCATTCTCGGGGGGAGTATTGGGAAGTTTCCGTTCATACGATCGGAAACTTCCCCCTTCGACGATAAATGCGAGAGGATGTGAAATGAGCTTCTATCTTGATGCTAAACCTTATCATGTCGCCCTTGTCGTACCCGATCTTGATGCAGCGGTGGATCGCCTGCTGGCCTCGGGCTTCGGTCCGGCACATTTCATTCGCGGAACGGAGATGAGAGCGCGTTATCGCGGTGAGATGGTCAGCATCCGTGTTTCGGCGGCCTTTGTCGTCATCGCGGGCCTGCTGACCGAGATCGTAGCGCAGGACGACGACACCCGATCCACCTTCACCGATTTCATCAGGCGCCATCCGTCCGGCGCGTTGCACCATGTCGCCTATATGAGCGATGACTTTGAGGCGACCGTCAAGCAAGTGGCAACGCGCGGGCTGACGTTGGTTCCGCACATGGAATATGTCGATGCCAACGGAAACGCCTTCGAATCCTATTATGAGCCCGAAAGCAGGCCTGACGCCGTCCTGCTGCAACTGGCGCTGCCGAGCCCGCTCGATTCGGTCTACAGAGAAATCGTTGACATCGCCGCGCGCTGGGATGGCAGCGATCCGAAACGCGATTTCTGGGCGCTCGTACCGGAAGGAGCGCTCTGAGGACGCATCAGCGGCCTGCCCCGTTGGAAACAGGATCGCCGGCCCTTGGCGATCGTGTTGCTTGTGACGACCCGTGCTGTCCCGACCCCATAATATCCCAGCAGTTCACCGATAACCTTCGGTGAGCACAGACGACGGCGCAAATCTCGCGTCGAATTGAGACAGGCAAGGGCCACGATGCTATCGCCGGACGTGGGGCCGATGCTGTCATTCCGAGACCCAAGAACGCCAAGCCCTGGAAGCCCGACACCGTCGGTGCCAGGGCACGAAACGACATCCTGCGCGCCACCAACCCCAATGCCTATTCGTGCAACAGCGCCCCTTTGACTCCCTCCCGTCACCGCCCGTCGAGCGTAAAGGCGACGAGCTCCGCGCGGTCGTTCCCGCCTAGAGCTCTGAGACCGCCCGCCGCGACGACGACATATT
>CBFRWL010000065.1:0-10417 GCA_965727025.1 uncultured Sphingomonas sp. | reverse complement strand
GACATGTTCACCAGCTGCGCGCTGATCCCGCTCTTCTTGCCGGCCGTGAGCACGGTCCGCAAGAAAACCTCGTCCCGGTCGGACCGGCGCTGATCGCTAAAGTCCGATGTCGCAGGGCTATAAGACATGTTATTCCCTTCCAGCTGACTCGTCTCAGCCCCCCCGGGCAAATTGTGCCTCTAAACCCTTCCTAAATCCTAACTTAAACATGGTAATTATTTCAAATGTTCGGAAAGTAAGCAAGCTGCTAATTATATCAGCAAACCATGGGCTTTTTTGCCGGCTGACACACGAACAGATTGACCCATGATAATGAGGACATGAGCTTCATCAGTGATTTGTTTACCATCAACGCGTGCACCGCCGCCCTTGATGAGCCGTTTCGCTTCCCCTTTTGACCCGACTAGGCCAAGGCCGACAAGCGCGTCCACCAGGCTGATCTGTCCCTCTACCTTGAGCGTCGGCAACGCCGATCCGGCGGCGCCCTCCTCGAACGTGCGCCGGGCGGTCTCGGCGGCTTCCTCGGCGGCCGCAACGCCCCTGCACAATGCCGTGGCGGCGGTGGCGAGCTGTTTCTTCGCTTCGTTGATCTCCGCGCCATCCAGCGCTTCGAGCCGCGCGATCTCGTCAAGCGGCAGATCGGTGAACAGCCGAAGGAAGCGACCCACGTCGCGGTCATCCGTATTCCGCCAGAACTGCCAATAATCATAGGCGGAGAGGCTGTCTTCGTGCAGCCACACGGCGCCTGCGGCGGTCTTGCCCATCTTGCTGCCGTCCGCCGTGGTGATGAGGGGGGTGGTGAGCCCGTAAAGCTCAACGCTGTCGATCCGGCGGGTCAGATCGATGCCGTTCACGATGTTTCCCCACTGATCCGATCCGCCCATTTGGAGGCGGCACTGGAAGCGGCGGGATAGCTCCAGAAAGTCATAGGCCTGAAGGATCATGTAGTTGAATTCGAGAAACGACAGTGGCTGCTCGCGATCGAGCCGCAGCTTGACGGAATCGAAAGTGAGCATCCGGTTGATGGAGAAATGGCGGCCGATATCGCGCAGAAAGGGAATATATTCGAGCGCATCCAGCCAATCGGCATTGTCGACCATTACGGCATCGGTCGGGCCGTCGCCGAAGGTGAGGAAACGATCGAAGATGCGTCGGATCGACGCAATGTTGGCGGCAATTCCATCATTGTCGAGCAGCTTCCGGCTCTCATCCTTGCCGGAGGGATCGCCCACTTTGGTGGTGCCCCCGCCCATCACCACGATGGGCTTGTGGCCGGTCTGCTGGAGCCGCCGCAGCATCATGATCTGGACCAGGCTGCCGACGTGCAGCGATGGTGCGGTTGCATCGAAGCCGATATAGCCTGGCACAATCCGGTTGGCGGCGAGCTCATCAAGCGCCGCGGCGTCAGTGATCTGGTGAACGTAGCCGCGCTCGGAGAGAGTGCGCAGCAGATCGGATTTATAGTGGGTCATCGCCGCTGGCGCTTAGCATGGGATACGCCGCGGACAAACTCTCGTGCAGCGTTCAGGCGCGGGGTGTGCGATCGAACGGCTTCAGCACATAATAGATGTAGATGAGAACGCCCATGATGATGGCGACGGCCAAAAAATGGCGCCCCGTGTCACCGATCACCTCGGCGATCTGGCCGCTCTTGTCGTTTCCGACATAGTTGGCCCCCGCGCAGGCGACCGACGCAGCCAGATATTGCCAGATGGAATCGCGTGGTTCGCCATCGCTGGTGGACCGCTGCAGAAACAGCACGATGAGCCCGGCAAAGATCATGACGGTCAGCCAGTCGTAAACGGTTTCCACGCAATCGCCTCCTCAGCGAGCCATCAATGCCGACGGGATACGCAACGGTTCCATCGTCAATAGGCGCGGCTGTGAAATGGCAGCGTCGCCACCGTCCGCAGCAAAATGTAGAAGTCCATCATGATCGACCAGTTCTCGATATAGAACAGATCATGCTCAAGCCGTTTGATGAGCTTTTCCTCGGTATCGGTTTCTCCACGCCAGCCGGACACTTGAGCCCAGCCGGTGATGCCCGGTTTGACCTTGTGGCGCGCTGCGTAGGTTTTCACGACATCGCCGAACAATCGATCGCCAGCGCGGGTGGACGGCGCATGCGGCCGCGGGCCCACCATCGACATTTCGCCAGCGATAACGTTAAAAAGCTGCGGCAGCTCGTCTATGCTGAACCGGCGGATAAACTGGCCCACACGGGTGATGCGCGGATCATCCTTGCGCGCCTGCTGGATATGATCGAATTGGCTGTGGTCCTGGTACATGGATCGAAACTTCCAGATCCAGAAGCGCCGGTTGTTGAAGCCTTCCCGCTCCTGACGGAAGAAGACCGGCCCTTTGCTATCGAGCTTGATGGCGATCGCGACAATGAGGAGCACGGGCGCCATCATGATCAGGCCTGCCCCCGCCAGGATAAGATCCTCGAGGCGCTTGACGATGTGATCCATGCCGGAAATCGGACGCTCGAAGAGCGTCATCACCGGCAGGTCTCCCAGAAGCACCACGGCGCGCTGAGCAAAGGCGAAGCTCGCTAGGTCCGGCGCCAGGCGAATGCGTACGGGTGTGATGGCAAGCTCGCCCACCACTTCCTGAAGACGTGTTTCCGCAGACCAGGGAAGCGCGACGATCACCTGATCGACGCTGCCGCTCCTGATCAGCGCGATGAGATCGGCAAGATTGCCGTGGACGTCCAGCGCCCGTTCTTCGGTTCCGAGCCGTTCCGGCGTGCGGTCGTCAAAGAAGCCGACAAGATCGATGGTGAGCTTGTCGTTGCTCATGATGTAGCGCGCGAGCCGATTGCCTTGCGATCCGGCGCCGAAGATGGCGACGCGCTGATTGTAGACCCCCGTCCGCTTCATGCTCCGCATCCAGCCGATGCCGATGGAACGGACGAGGCAGAGCGAAACGGCACCTCCGAAAAACCATCCTACCGCCCAGGCGCGGGAAAAATCCTCCGAATTCTTGAGCAGGAAGCTCAGGGTCAGCATGAACATGCTGGTCGAAAGCCATGCCGTAAGCAGGCGCCCCCAGGATTGGCGCACCGAAAAGCGCACGTCGGGATCATGCGCGCCCATCACCTCAGCCAGGCCGGCGTAGAAGACGATCGTGAACAAGGTCGCGCCGAAATAATTTTGGCGATGAATCGACGAGATGTCGTCGCCCAGCCACCAGACCATCAGTGCGGACGTGGCCGCCAACGCCAGCAGTTCCGTGATGCGGAGCAGGAATACCGTCACGTCCAGCAGCAGCGGAACCCGCCGAATGTCATCGGCACGGGCAGCGGCCGCGGCTTTCGCCGGTTCAACCTCGTCGGGAGCGGCGGTTTCGCCGTTCATGCCCACGCGCTGCCGAGGATCGATCTGCTCAGCCATTCCCGCTTGATGCGAAGCCTGAAAACTGCAGATACCGATAACGCTATCACTCGGTGCAAACCATCATTTAATTGGAACGTTGGAACCGGCCTTGAACGTGGCGGGAGGCTCGTAGCCGGCTTGGTAGGTGACGCCCTTACGCCCCTTGCTGAGCGCTGATCCGAACTCGGAATTGATCTTGTCGCTGGCCTGCTGCTTGCGCACCATTTCCTTGGCCACATTATCAGCCTCCGAGCCGCTTAATGGCGTCGGCCGCACCTCGACGATCTTGTTGGCGGTCAGCGCGTTACCGGAAGGAACGACGAACACCTCACCGGGTGGCAGCGCCAATATGCTCTTCACCATTTGCGGCGGAAGCTGAAGCGTATCGAGCGACGTCGGCACGCGACGATAGTCGATCCCGTCCTCGACCAGCTTCTGCTCGACCTGATCCAAGGTCTTCAGCGGCTGATATTCCATGAGCTTCTTGCGGTCGTCCGGCATCGGAAACTGGATCTGATCGATGATCAAGGTTTTGCGCTGGCCGAACATCCACGGATTTTGCGCAATGAATTTTTCCGCGTCTTCGGTGGTAGGATCTGGCAGCTTAGTGGCAACGTCACGCTGCAGAAGGTCTACGAGCAGCATTTCGTCGGACCGCCGGGTCTGCATCAGATAATCCGGCGTCTTATCCAGCTTCCTGTCCTTGGCGACGTCGGCGAGGATCTTGCGATCGATGATCCGCTGCAGCGCGGCCTGTTCAAATTTTTTCCGCGCGTCGCCGGCAGGCAAATCGACGCCTTGGAGTTCCGCGCCCAGCTCGTAGATAGTGATATCCTGACCGTTGACCGAGGCGATCACTTGCCCCTTGGCAAGCTTGTCTCCGGACTTGGCCCCCTTGTGGCATCCGGCAGCGGCCAAGGCGATGGCGAACAATAGCCCGTAAACTCTAAGCGCGCGCATCGGCATCCTTCCGGGGCGGAGATCCAGTTTCCCTGCCGCCTGCTACCGCTAAGGCTTTGGTCCGCACAAGAACAAAAGAGCGTTAAGCCGCCATCCCCGCTCAACGGGCCGCGAGAATGCTTCTATGCCGCTTTTCCAGAATGGGGCGGAGGAAGCCGCGCACATTGTCGATAAGCGCCTGGCTTGCAAAAGGCGATATCGCCTTTTCCCTCTGTGTCGGGGCCGCGATCGATGCGCTCATGGCCGCCTGGAGCGCGGGCACGTCATCGACGATCTGAAGCCCCGGCATGCCGGCAAAGCGGTTCGCGGTATGAAGCTGGTGGTCCGTGGTGTGCTCGCCCAGATCGCGATGGCGGGCGAGGAGGATCATCTGCTTGCGCTCTTCCAGGCCCTGGAGGATGGAGCCCATTCCGACATGCGCGACGAACAGCGTGCATGCAGCGAGGCGGCGGCGATATTCGTCATGCGGCATGATCCGCACCCATGGCGCGTGCTTGGGCTCATATTCGCCTTCGCCGATCTGGATGAAAACCTCCTGATCGGGGTTGGCGCGCGCCCAATCGTCGACCGCGCGCACGAACCGATCGAAAGGAAGCACTGATCCCACCGAGGCGAATATCATAGTACCGATCCCCAATAGGCGACATGCTCGGCCTCGGCTACCTCCGGCCATTGTGACACCGTCTGATGGGCAATGTAACGCGCAATCCGGCCGGATGATGACATCCGCTCGGGATTGGCCAGGCTGTCGAGCCACAATGTTCGTGCGCCCATCAAGCGACCCAGCAGGAGAAAGATCAGCATCGGGGCAGCGCCGGTGGTGATGACCGCGTCCGGCCGTTCGCTCCAGAGGATTTGCAACGCGCGTCGCGCCCCCGGCAAGAAGCCGCCCAGCGCGAAGCGGGAGGCGTTCGGCACCACATAATAGCGATGGCCTGCAACTTCCGTGGCATAATGATCGAAGGTCGAAACGAAGGCCACTTCGAAGCCTTCGAACGCCGGCATCAGGCGCCGCAGCTGCACCCAGTGCCCGCCCCCCGACGCGATTGCAAGGATACGAGGAGCCTTCACCACGCGGCCATGAATCGCATCATTCGAACAGCTCGGCCTACCGACCATCCCGATTGGCGCGTCCACCTTCGCGCAGGCTGCGGCATTCTCATTCAACAACGCCGCAGAAACCTGTTCCGGTAGGACCGGAGCGGCAGATCGAGGCGCGCCATCGCAAGCTGAACATCGGCTTGGCTCACGCTCCGGACTTGCTACCCGGCCACCTTGCGCGGTGTGGACATCATCGCCCCGGTATCGCCGCCGGCGCGAAGGTGATCGCGCGCGATCCTGAGCCACAAATAGGTGGGCAGCGCCTCATCGATGAAACGGTAGCGGGGATTCGTGCCGCTTTGATCGACATCCAGTACCTTGCCCACAGCGGCGAGCGCATGAAAATCGGCCTTCACATCGACGCCGGCCGCTGCAGTGGGAAGGTTTTCGACGATGTCATTGACTGCAAACCAGCCGTCGGGCGTGGTGGCGGCGCGCGCCACGGCGGCGATGAACGGCGCCTTGTCGCGCTTCATGAACCGATCGAGGCCACGCGGGCCCATGGCATCGACCCGCATCTCGGCCTCGTCGACCGCCTTATCGAGCGCCTGGAGGATGTCGATCACTTCGACGTTGAGGCGGCCGGCGTCTACTGCCTTCATGCTCGCATGGTGGCTGAGCAAGCGTACCAGATAGGGTGATCCGTTGGCCAGCAGCTCGATCATCGAGACGACGCGGTCTTCGAATTTGATGCCCGCGCCGCTTTCGCCAACGCCAATCAACGCGCGAACTTCGCTGCCGGTCATGCGCGGCATTGGCAAGCCAACGATATTGCGGCGAACCGACGGGATGTAGCCGATCAGCTCCTGCAAATTGGAGGCAACGCCGGCGAGCACGAGCTGAACGCGCGCCGCCCGATCCGAGAGATTCTTGATCAGCTCGGCGACGCTGCGGCGGAATTGGGGATCCTCCGTGCGATCATATTCGTCGAGGATGATGATGACGCGTGTGCCGACCACCCGTGCCAGCAGCTCGCTCAGCTCACGCGCGTTGAACGAACTGTCAGGAAGCTTGCTCGCAAAATCAGCCTTGGATTCGGCCTCGGGAGCCATCGGGGAAAGGCTGGAAAGGTAGAGCAAGGGGATCTGCCGGCAAACCGAACGGAAAATTTCCTCGAAACGGGAGTCCGAGCCGCAGGATTCGTAAACGACAAGATATTGGGATTCCCGCGCTAGATCGGCGAGGATGTGCATCAGCGAAGTCTTGCCGATTCCGCGTTCGCCATAAACCACGACGTGCGAGCGCTGTTCCTCGATGATCTCGATCAGGTTGGCCAGCACATCCAGCCGGCCGGCAAAGCGGCTGCGCTGGGTAACGGGCTGCGCGGGTGTGAACAGGTCGCGCAGCTGCAGCCGCGCATTCAGCAAGCCGCTGCGGGCGGTACGCGCCCCTGGCCGATCGATCGCCGACGCGAGAAAGGTGGGCAAGTCGTCCGTTTTCTTGCGGCGGACGCTGGCCAGGTTGAGCACGGCATTCGCCGTAGCTTCTTCGTCCTGGAAAGCTGTACCGGCAAGGCGCTTCCGCTCGCGCGACGCGCGGGTTCGGAACAGATCGCCAAAGAACTCAGTGAACGCTGACAATTGCTACCTCGCTTCCAGACGCACGCCGCTTATTTGACCTCATAGCCCTGCACAACGTCAACCCGCCAGGAAGATCGTGTGACATCCATCATTAAAGACGCCCAATTTAGCGCTATGATCCGGCGGGATCTGTGTTAGCGGGCAAATCATAAACAATCACTTTCGATAGCGTCGGCAGCGAAGATATCATAGCTCCATCCCCGCACAAAGTTTACGCTGCATTGCAATAGCCGGGTGCCGTCGGCTGGAGAAACTTCGCTTGAGATCGGTTTGTGCAGAGCAGTATGAAAGCGTTTACCGGTCGGGGTCTAGAGCCTGCTCTTGCTCTGCCGACGGCTCCGGCGCTAGCCATTCAAATGGATGTAAGGAGGAATTGCGATGAAGCAGGCGCTCAAGCGGATGCTTGGCCCGAAGTGGCAATATGCCCGCGCCGTCAGCTTCCTTGCCAAGGCGGCGGTGAAGGGATTCGGGCAATATGAGCGCGAATGCCCGATTTGCGGTTTCCGCGGCAAATTTCTTGCCGAAGTCCACTTTCCAGATATCTTCAACTTCGATGCGCTCTGTCCCTCGTGCGGATCGCTGCCGCGCAATCGGCTCCTCTGGCTCACGGTCACGCAGCGTTCGCTGATTGGCCCCGGCGATCAGGTGCTTCATTTCGCGCCGGAAACATGCCTGAGCGGTCATATCAGGGCCTTGGCGGGCCAATATCGCACGGCCGACCTTTTTGCCGAAGGCGTGGATCTCAAGCTCAACATCGAAAAGATCGATCTGCCGGAGGGCAGCCATGACGTCATCATCTGCTCGCACGTGCTGGAGCATGTCGACGATGAAGCAGCGATAGCCGAGCTGTACCGCGTATTGCGGCCCGGTGGGCGGCTCCTCATCCTGGTGCCCGTGGCGGAAGGCTGGGAAAGCACTTACGAGAATGAGGCGCAGTTCGATCGTGCGGGCAAGGCGCTGCACTATGGAAAGGATAATCACATCCGCCGTTATGGCCGGGACGTGAGGGACCGGCTTGCAGCACCCGGCTTCGTAGTTGAACCGGTTTCGTGCGAAGGCGCGGAAGGCGTGCGCTACGCTCTGCTGCCGGGCGAAAACCTGTTCATTTGCCGGAAGCCGGCTTGAACCGCATTCCGGTGGATGCGCGCAGGATCGCCGCCGCCTTCGCGAACTGTCCGTTAACGAGCCGCTTTCCGGCCAAGGCGATGCCATAGCCGAAATAAAGCGGCATCAGCAGCGGATAATGCAGCCGGCTGAAGATCAGCCTGCTGCGGGTGTGATGATAATCCGAAAGCGCGCTTCGTTGATCTTTCTTGGACGATGAACCGGCCGACGCGCCTTCCTTGTGATATACGATGGCGTCGGGGCAATAGCCGAGCTCAAAGCGGCCCCTCGCTCTCACCGCCCAATCGACCTCCTCATAGTAGAGGAAATAGCGCTCCTCCATCAGGCCGACTTGTTCCAGAAAGGCTCGGCTGACCGCCATCGAAGCGCCGCAGATGAAATCGGCCCTGCTTTCGATCGTGGCGGCCGGCAGGGCATCCGAAACCGACAATCCGGCGCCGATCCCCAACGCGCGGCCGGTCCATTTATCGAAGCTCAGCGCGCCTTGCATCTGCAGCTTGGCAGGTTCGTCATACAGGCGAAGCTGGGCACCGACGATGCCCAGCGCGGGGCGCTTCTCGAAGCATGCGAGGATTGCCTGCGCGGTAGACGGCTCAACCACCGTGTCGTTGTTCAGCAGCCAAAAATGGCTGATATGAGGGTTTTTCAAGGCCAAGCGCAGGCCGGCATTGTTGCCGCCGGCATAGCCGAGATTGCCGCCGGTCTCCAGGATCGTGAGCGGGAATCGCGGCCCCTCGGCCAGTGTTTCGCCCGGCGCGAGATGATCGAACGGGATCGGTCGATCCAGCTGCGATCCGGTCAGGTGGCGCAGGGCGCTGTTGTTGAGGGCGACCTGCTCGGTACCGCTCGCCCACCGTTTTAGCGTCTCGACCGAGCCGTCGCCCGACGCATTGTCACAAACTATGGCATGCAGATTTATGCTGCTACGCAGCAGCGTTTCCAGGCATTCTATCGTATCCGCCGCATTGCGCCAATTGACCAGGATTACCGCCAGGCATGCATTCGCGTTCACTTCGCCATTTCTCTCAATTGCAGCTGCGCCTTCTGGCCTGCACTGCAACAGCGGTCAATGTTCCCATCGGTTGCCTGAAAAGCCTTTTGACGGTAGCAGATGCAGCATCAAATCCTTGGCAAGCCAATGGGATGTATGACAGCGGGACAGTCATTAACTGAATTCTGCCGCGCACAGCCGGAATGAACGGCCTTTTTATCCTATCGGATATAGGCTTTCTGCGCTAATGAAGGCGCGCAAAACAGAGGGAGGCACAGCGCTTGAGACTTTGGTGTGGAATCATGCTCACTGCATGCTGGAGTGGGGCAGCTGCGGCGCAGACCAGTCCTTTTCGCGATTTGAATCTTTTCGTCGGCGGCGTCTTAACCTACGATGACAACGTTTTCCGCACGCCCGATGGCGTCACGCGGGCCGCCAACCAGCATCGATCCGACTGGATCTTTGAGCCGACCGTGTCGGCAACCTACACGCGCCCGCTTTCGCTGGGTCAGATCAGTCTCCATGGCAGCACCTCCTATCGCTTTTACAAGCGTAACAGCCAGTTAAATCGAGAGAATCTCGATTTCGGCGTCAATGCCAACGATCGCGTTTGGCGGTGTGACGTCAACGGCGACGTCTCGTTTGCGCGGTCGCAGAGCGATCTGGCAGACCTGATCGATGGTGGCACGCTGGTGAATGCTCAAAACAGCCTCACCGTGGGCGGGGGCGTGCTCTGCGGCCAAAACGGGCTCCGGCCGGGTTTCCAATATTCGCACCAGATCGTGACAAACAGCTCCACCCTTCGGCAAATCTCCAACCATCAGCGAGACAGCTATAGGGTCCAGATTGGCTGGGAGCGCCCCGCGCTCGGTAGAATTTCGATCTATGGTTCGATTGTGGACGGTTCTTACCCGAATCGCCCGGCTTTGGGGCCTGGCCTGCCGGCCAATGACGAGATCAGAACCTATTCGGCAGGGCTCTCCTATAATCGTGAGATTGGCGTAAGGCTGAAGGGCAGCGTCTCGGTCGGATATATGAAGGTCAAGCCGAGGCTCAAGCTGGTGCCTGGGAGCAAGGGGATCACTTTTGCGGGTAATCTTACGTTCAGGGGCTCTGACCGAATTAGTGGCGGTCTGAGCTTCTCCCGCGGTTCCCACGAATCGAATCTGCTGGGGGTCGATTACTCAGTCAATACGCAGCTCAGGACCACGGTGACCTATCGTCTATCCGAAGTCGTCACGCTCAACGGCACCGCCGCTTGGACGCGCAGGCAGTTCAAAACG
>CBFRWL010000064.1:0-10442 GCA_965727025.1 uncultured Sphingomonas sp. | reverse complement strand
CCCGAGCAGCCGAGTGAAGCTGCGGCTTCTATCGAACCCGTGGAGACCCCGCGCCCCGCTCCGCTCGTTTCGGTCAAATCGACTCCCACGCCAATCGCGCAAGCCCGGCCGCCAGAACCAGATCCCGCACCAGCGGCTGCCGCGCCTGCTGCCGCCGCGCCTGCAGCCGCGCAAACCATGGCGGGCGGGCAGACGATCCGCGTTGATCTGGAGAAGCTGGACCGGCTGGTGAATCTTGTCGGCGAGCTGGTCATCACCCAGGCGATGCTCGCGCAGCAATTGTCATCGAACGGCCTGGCCGCGATGGCCGAGCTTGCCGATCTCGACCAGCTCACCCGCGAGTTGCAGGACAGCGCGATGTCGATCCGCGCGCAACCGATCAAATCGGTCTTCAGCCGCGTGCCGCGCATCGTGCGCGAGCTTGAGGGCGAGACCGGCAAGCAGGTCCGGCTCGACATCGAAGGCGAGATGACGGAGCTCGACAAAACGGTCGTCGAGCGGATCGGCGAACCGCTGACGCATCTCATTCGCAACGCCATCGATCACGGGCTCGAATCAACGGAAGCACGTCTTGCAGCAGGCAAGCCCGCCCAGGGCGTGGTCAAGCTCTCGGCTGAACACCGCGGCGGCCGCATTCTGATCTGCGTGTCCGATGACGGCGGCGGCATCAACCGCGAACGCGTCCGCACCAAGGCGATCGAGCGCGGCCTCATAACCGCCGAAACCCAGCTGGCAGACGAAGAGATCGACAATCTGATCTTTGCGCCCGGCTTTTCGACTGCGGAAACGGTTTCAAACATCTCGGGCCGCGGCGTTGGCATGGATGTCGTCCGCAAAAATGTCGAAGCGCTCGGCGGGCGGATCAGCATTCAGTCGCGCCCCGGCCATGGCTCAATCTTCACGCTGGCGCTGCCGCTGACGCTCGCGATCTTGGACGGCATGATCGTGTCGGTTGGTGCGGAAACCTACGTCATCCCGCTGACTCACATCGTTGAAAGCCTGCGCCCGCAGGCCGATGAGATAACCTCGATGGGCAACGGCCGGCAGATGCTCAATGTGCGTGGCGCCTTCCTGCCGATCACACCGATCGGCCAGCGGCTGGGCGTGCAAGGCGCACAGAATGATCCGACGAAGGCGGTCCTGATCGTCGTCGACTCCGAAGAAAATGGTCAGAGCGTGGTGATGGTGGACTCGATCCTCGATCAGCGCCAGGTCGTCATCAAGAGCCTCGAGAGCAATTACCGGCCAGTCGCCGGCATTTCGGGCGCGACCATCCTTGGCGACGGCAGGGTCGCGCTCATTCTCGATGTCGAGGGCCTCACCAACGTCCGCGGCCAATGGCGTCACGCCGCATGACGCCACTCGCGCTCAATTCCGGCAAAGTCTCCGGCTCGGCTGAATTCCCAGGCACCGGCGAATTCACCTATACCCAGTCCGATTTCGAGACGATCGCCTCGCTCATCTATGCGCATGCCGGGATCGTCATGACGCGGGAAAAGGCGATGCTCATCTTTTCTCGCTTTACCAAGCTCTTACGCGCCAGAGACATGCGCGTATTCGCTAATTATGTCGAGTTGATCCGCACCGATTCTGCAGAGCGGCGCATCGCCATCGAGGCTCTTACCACCAACCACACCCGCTTCTTCCGCGAGGATCATCATTTCACGCATTTCGAGCGGCAGGTCCGTCCGCATCTGATCGAGAAGCTGCAGGCGAAGCAGCGCGTCAGAATGTGGTCGGCCGGGTCATCGAGCGGCGAGGAAGTCTACTCGCTCATGATGACCATGCTGGGGCACGACAAGCAGTTCCTGCGCCAGATCGCCAGCGGCGACATGGCAACACTCGCCACGGATCTGGCGCAGCATGTGCTCGATGCCGCGATCCGGGGCGAATATCCCGCAAACGTGGCCGACGATATCCCATCAGGGCTATCGGAGCTGTGGACACGGATCGAGGGAAGCAAGCTGGTGATCGCGCCGCAGGTACGCGAACTCGTCCGGTTTCGGCGCCTCAACCTGCTCGACGCGTGGCCGATCAAGAATAGGTTCGACGTGATCTTCTGCCGCAACGTGATGATCTATTTCGACGAACCCACCAAAGAAACGCTGATCGGCCGTTTCGCGGATCATCTGCATGACGGCGGCTATCTCTACATCGGCCATAGCGAGCGGGTTCCGCCGTCGTTGAACGGTCGGCTGATCTCGGCGGGGCAAACGATTTTCCGGAAGGTCGGCCAGTGAGCGTTCGTGCCCTGATCGTCGATGACTCGCCCACGATGCGAGCACTCATCTCGACGCTGTTGAGCCGCGATCCCGACGTAGAGGTGATCGGCACTGCGCATGACGCCCCGATGGCGCGCCAGATGATCAAGGAACTCGATCCCGACGTGATCACGCTCGACATTGAGATGCCGCATATGAACGGGCTCGATTTTCTCGAGAAGATCATGAAGTTGCGGCCGATGCCCGTGGTGATGGTATCAACCCTCACGCAGAAAGGCGCTGAGGCAACGGTGCGCGCACTCGAGCTTGGCGCCGTCGACTGTTACGGCAAGCCATCCGGCGGGATGCGCGAAATCCTGTGCACCGACGATGGAACGCTTGCGGAAATCGTCAAGCAGGCCGGTCGCCGCAAGCGGCGGCCCGTTGCGGTCGCAAGGCCACGCCCGCCCGAGGATTTCATCGGCAATGGGCGCATGGTTGCGGTTGGCTCGTCGACGGGCGGCGTCGAGGCGCTTATCCAATTGCTCCAAGGCTATCCAGCCGCCTGCCCGCCCACCGTGATCGTGCAACATATGCCAGCGACCTTCACGCCTGCCCTGGCCGCACGGCTGAACGGTTCGGGACTTCCCACCGTGAAGGAAGCTGAGGACGGCATGCCCTTGCGCACGGGCCATGTATATCTTGCGCCAGGAGGAGAGCGTCACACGCTGATCGGCGGTTCGGCCGACAACGCATATGTGCGGTTGGTCGATGCATCTCCGGTTTCCGGGCATCGTCCGTCGGTGGATGTGTTGTTCAGATCAGCGGCGCAAACGCTGGGCGAACGCGCGGTGGGCGCGATCCTTACCGGCATGGGCGCTGACGGTGCGCAAGGCCTGCTCGAAATGAAGAAGGCCGGCGCGTCGACCCTCGCCCAGGATGAAGCGAGTTGCGTGGTCTACGGGATGCCCAAGGTCGCTGCCCAAATCGGTGCGGCCGACGAAATCGTGTCCATCGATAGAATGAGCCAGCGGATCCTCAAGCTATGCAGCGCGTGAACCCCCAGGAATTTCGGGGCAAATTCTCCGCCCTGCCCGAGCGGCGAATCAACGTGCTCCAAGGGACCTGCCGCGTCAGCGGGGAACCCAACGTCATTCTCACCACTGTGCTCGGCAGCTGCATCGCGACCTGCCTTTATGATCCCGTGGCGCGCATAGGCGGCATGAACCACTTCCTGCTTTCGGAGCCATCCGATAGCACGGGGGCCAAAGACGATCATGCCCAGCGCTACGGCGTCTACGCCATGGAAGTGTTGATCAACGAAATGCTGAAGGCCGGCGCGACCCGGCCGAACCTGCGCGCGCATCTTTATGGCGGCGCAAACCTGCATGTGGGAATGAAATCGATCGGATCGGCCAATGCAAAGTTCGCGACCGATTTCCTGCGTCGTGACGGCATTCCGCTCACGCACAGCCATATCGGGGGTAACGAGGCGCGCCGGGTCGATTTCCGTGCAGCGTCCGGCCAGGCGCGCTGCAAGGTGGTGAGTGGGGAGGCGGTTCCGGAACGCAAGGTCGAGCCGCCCAGTGTGTGCAATTCCGGAGAGGTTGAGCTGTTTTGATGGACGCGAGAGGCGTCCGGGCAAAAGCAATTTTAATGAGTGGGCAATATGTTCCGGCGGCGTTTGAGGCCACGGAAGCATCAAGTGGGGAAAAGGTCGTGTCGAAAACCATACTCACGGTCGATGACTCGAAGAGCATGCGGATGCTCCTACGGAGCGCGCTGACTCAGCAGGGCTATGTCGTCCAGGAGGCCGAAGACGGTGTCGAAGCCCTCCAATGGCTCAGCCAGAACGAGCCACACCTTGTCATTACCGATATCAACATGCCGCGCCTCGATGGTTTCGGCCTGATTGAAGCGTTGCGAGCACAAGCGCGATGGGATTCAATGCCCATCCTCGTACTAACGACGGAGAGCTCCGACGACAAGAAAGCGCGCGCGCGCAATGCGGGCGCAACCGGTTGGATCGTCAAGCCGTTCGATCCCGAAAAACTGACGTCAGCCGTGCGGCGCGTCATTCACTGAGAGGATGCAATCCATGATCCGTCAACTCATCACCTTCCAGATCGGCGAGCAGTATCTGGGCGTCGATATCATGGCCATCCGCGAGATTCGCGCATGGTCGCCGACCACCCTGCTCCCCAAGGTGCCGCAGCATGTGCGCGGCGTCGTCAACCTGCGCGGCACGGTGCTGCCGGTAATCGACCTTTCCTCTCGCCTGGGCTGGGGATTGATCGAGCCGACCCAGCGCCACGTGATCATCGTCGTGCGGATCGCCGACCAGCTCCAGGGGCTGATCGTCGATGCCGTGAACGACATCGTTACGATCAATGGCGAGGATCTGCAGCCGCCGCCCAACATGGGTGATGGCGCCTTCGGCTTCTTGGAAGGTCTGGTTTCGGTCGACGACCGAATGGTGATGGTGCTCTCGCTCGAGGCGCTCGCGCTCGATCAGGATGTCGCCGCCCTCAGCGAAGTCGCCTAGTTGGCATTTTACGTTGAAAGAGCCCGCCAATGAGCAATGCCCGCGTCCTGATCGTTGATGACTCGCTTACCATGCGCGCGTTGATCTCGCAGATTCTCGAATCTGCCGAAGGCATCAGCGTGATCGGTGCTGCTGCCAACGCCGACGAGGCGCGCGAGATGATCATCGCGCACAAGCCCGACGTCATGACCCTCGATATCGAAATGCCGGGCATGAACGGCCTGGAATTTCTGGAGGAAACCATGCGCGAACGGCCGATGCCGGTCGTCATGCTCTCCACCTTGACGCAGAAGGGCGCCAAAGCCTCGATCGAGGCAGCGCGGCTTGGCGCGGTCGATAGCTTTCCCAAACCGACATCAACCTCGATGGAAGAGTTTAACCGGCTCGCTCCCAAGCTGGTGGCATTGGTCATTGCCGCCGCCACCGGCAAGGTGCTGAGCACCGAAGAGCGCGCCGAGCGCCGTGCTCGCCGTCCGGCCGCCGCCAGCAATTTCCGTTGGAACGGTAAGATGATCGCAATGGGCGCTTCCACCGGCGGCGTCGAGGCGCTGTTCGACCTGCTACCGCGCTTTCCGGAAAATTGCCCGCCGACGCTGATCGTCCAGCAGTTCGGCAGCGGCTTTACCGATGCGCTCATTGAGGAACTCAACTCGGTCACGCATGCCACGGTAACGCCCGCGGTCGACGGCACGCCGATCGAGCAGGGCCATATCTACATTCCCACCAGCGAATCCGCGCATATGGTGATCGATCGCTGGCCGAACCCGACGGTGCGGCTGCTGCCCGCGGATCCCGTCAATGGCCGCCGGCCATCGATCGACCTTCTGTTCGCGACCATCGCCAAGACAGCGCGTGCCGATGCCATCGGCGTCATGCTGACCGGCATGGGCAAGGACGGCGCCGCAGGATTGAAGGCGCTGCGCGTCGCTGGCGCCAAGACGATCTGCCAGGATCAGGCAACCAGCGTGGTATATGAGGCGCCCGCGGCCGCAAAGGCAATCGGTGCAGTCGAGATCGAACTGCCGCTGGATGCCATTGCCGGGGCGGCGCTCGAAGCCTGCCGCGAAGTTTCCAGCAAAGCGGCTTGATGTCCAAGGATCATCATCGCGGCGATCCCAGTCACGAAGACAGGGCCATTCTGGCGCTGTTGGCGGAAGAATTGCTGAGCGCGCGCGCGCAGCTCGAAAACCTCGCCGATACGCTGTGCGCTGACGAAACCGTGGTGACGCGACACATGTCGGCATTGCAGACGCTGGACAGCGTTGGCCAGCGACAGGCGGTGATCGCCCAGATTATCAGCGCCAACGATATAGCAGCCACTGCCCGCGCCGTTTCTCTCGAAGCGATCGCGCGACGTCTTTCCGGCAGCGCCGCCTAGAGTTGATCCGCTTCAGATTGAACCGGATCAGCTCTAGCCGTTCTTCGTTTGCCGTGATTTCCGAGCCGACAGGTGATTCCACCTGCCTCGAAATCACTCCAAGCCCCTTCCAGTTGTAGATTCGCTACCTCGCAAGGCTGGAGCCATGCGAGCACACGCATTCTGAACGCTATCACTTTAGCCAGTAAAGCTGCCCCCTCAGTGGCTAAAGAATGTTGATTTCGGTCGTTAACCTAGAAAGAGCGTATTTCGGGGGGCGATTTCCTACGAAATTAATGTTGCGGAGGTGGCACGGTTAAATTGCGATAACCCTTATTCATCGTTTCTTAGATAAATATGCTTTAACCGCACCACGAAGTAATCTCTGAACAGAGCGGATCTAACTTGGCTTCATTGCTTCCAGCAATGGGGTTTGAGTTGCTTCGTGTAATCGCTTCCTATCGTAGATCGTTCAAGCTTGCCGCCAGCTTGTTGCTCGCTTGTGCCTCTCCTCTCTTCCAGGGAAATGTCGGCAGGCTCGACAATTTTCAGGAACGCACCCTCGCCGCGCATAATCGCGAGCGGGCAGCGCTGGGGATAGCACCGCTTGAATGGGATCAAGGGCTTGCCGCCGATGCCGCTCAATGGGCGCAGCATCTGACCCGCGTCGGCTATCTGGTTCACTCCGAGGATGATCCCTACGATCCCGATCCCCAGGGCGAAAATCTCTGGGCGGGCACGGCGGGCTATTATAGCGCCGATGCCATGGTCGGCCTCTGGATTGCCGAAAAGCGCAATTTCAGGCCAGGCATCTTCCCGGCCAACAGCCGCACGGGCAATCTAGAGGATGTCGGCCACTATACGCAGCTGATGTGGCGCTCCACGCATAAGGTCGGCTGCGCGCTGGCGCGCGGCCGCAACGACGAGTTCATGGTGTGCCGCTACAGCGAAGGCGGCAATGTTATAGGCGAGCGTCCGTTCTGAGCTCCTCGACCCTGTCGAGTATCTCCTGCTCTTCCTCCGTCGGCTGCTTGCGGGTCATCCGCACCGCACCACCGATCAACGTGAATCCGACCAGCAGCTGAAGCCATGTGTGCGGCTCCGGCACGCCGCCAACGCCTGGAAAGCCCGGCGTTCCCGGAACGACCGGTGGCGTATCTGGATTGCCTGGATTGCCCGGACCGCCAAACGCCGGAGGGAGGCCCGGCGATTTCGGTTTCAGCGGGCCCAGCGCGAGAATAGGGCCGGTCGGCAAGGGCGCCTTCCCGTCGGGCATTGAGCGCGGAAACGCAGCCGGAACGACATCCGGGAAACCGGTGCCGAGCGGCGTGGCGCCGATCGTTGTGCAGGGGGCCACTATGGAGACGGGCACCGCGCGCTCGCGCGTCTTCGGCAGCGCATATTCGTGCGGCGCCGTCGCCCGGTGAACAGCGTTTCGAACCTTCGGAACTGCCATCGTCAGCGTTCCCGCCCCGACTACCGGGCAAACACAGGTTGCGATCAACCTGGCCGTCTTGGACGCTACAATCGACGCAAGCATGACTTAATCCCCTATTGGCGGCCCACGACGTCGGCCAATTTTAGCTCAACCCGTCGTGGATTACTAACGCCTTAACCACCTTTTCCGACAACACACGTTAAAAAGCGGTTAAGCATATCCGTTATCCGAACAACCACTTGTGGAACGGCGGAAACCCCTACTTTCATCCCTTCGACCGCAGACAATTCCATTGCGCCTGCGGTCCAATCGCCAGCACGCGGCGGGCCGGGCGGGTTCCTGGACGCATCCGTCCTCACGGATTTTTCACAACCAACGCAGAGACTTGGTGTTTTCGAGTCGGCTAACGTATGAAACCCATGCTGTTGAATTGCGCCGAGCGCCGTGCTGGTTTATACCGCGACCGTACGCCTCGGTAGCACGTTCGGATCAGGACGCGGCAGCCGGGGCGCGATCTTTTTTGAAGCACCGAAAGGCTCGCCGCATGTCCCGCCGCCGCCAGATCTACGAAGGCAAGGCTAAAATTCTCTATGAAGGCCCCGAGCCCGGAACGCTGATCCAATATTTCAAGGATGACGCGACCGCATTCAACGCGCAGAAGAAGGGCACGATCAGCGGCAAGGGCGTGCTGAACAACCGCATTTCCGAACATATCTTCACCCTGCTCGGCAATATCGGCGTGCCGACGCACTTCATCCGCCGGCTCAACATGCGTGAGCAGTTGATCCGCCAGGTCGAGATCGTTCCGATCGAGGTCGTCATCCGTAACGTGGCTGCCGGATCGCTGGTCAAGCGGTTGGGGATCGAACAGGGCACCCAGCTTCCGCGCACGATCATCGAATATTATTTCAAGGACGACGCGCTTGGCGACCCGATGGTGTCCGAGGAACATATCGCCTGCTTCGGCTGGGCGAGCCAGGAAGAGATGCACGACATCGCGGACATGGCGATCCGGGTAAATGATTTCATGTCCGGCATGTTCGCGGCGATCGGCATCCGGCTGGTGGATTTCAAGCTCGAATTCGGCCGCATCTGGGAAAATGACTTTGGCCGGATCATTCTGGCCGACGAAATCAGCCCCGACGGTTGCCGCCTGTGGGACATGGCGAGCGGCGAGAAGCTCGATAAGGATCGCTTCCGCCTCGATCTCGGCGGCGAAGTCGAAGCCTATCAGGAAATCGCCCGCAGGCTCGGCCTGATGCCGGAAGATGCCGAGAACACGATCCTCGACCTCGACAAGCACCGCAAGAGCCGGGGCAAATAGTTTTCCCGGGCGGCCTTTTTAGAGGCTGTTAACCAATCCGGGTCCATAGCTTCGGCGAAGAACTTTGTGTTCGCCGAGGGACCCATCATGCGTAAGCCACTTCTGCTCGTAAGCCTCACCACGCTCGCCGCCTGCAGCGGTGGCGGCCCCCAGACGGCTGGCGGAACCGCCGTGACGGGCGGCGGCGCGCCGGTCGTATCGAGCAATAACGGCACGTTCGTGAATCCGACGCAGAAGAAGACCTATTCCGCGATCGGCGGCGTCCAAAGCTATCATTACAGCACGGATGACCGTAATGTGTCGCAGCAATATAACCAGCTTTACGCGGGCAATGCGTCTACCGCGCGCAACAGCGGCATCACGATTTCCTATGACCCGCGCGATGCAATTTTCGAGCTCGCCATTGCCGATACGCCCGGCAACGTAAACCAGACCACACGCTACCAGGACCCTGCCCACCGCACCGATTTCGGCGGCGCCAAGCAGCCACAGGACGGCACGCCGAACATCCCGGGCAAGGGCGTTCTCTATCTCGAAAGCGGCAGCGCCACCGGGCAGCTCACCAAGGATCCAAGCCAGACGCAGACCAGCCTCCCCACCGGCTTGGCCAACGCCAGCTCGAACGAGTTTACGTTCTTCTACCAGAAGCCGGGCACCACCACCCAATATGTGACATGGGCCGGCTATTTGCGAAATCAGGTATCGATCGCGCAAGTAACCAATCCGAATAACTCAACCTATCTTCGCCAGGACAATGTACTCGAGCGCGCGGCTTTCGTGTTCGGTGAGCGCACTGACAACAACAATGTGCCGAAAACCGGCACGGCGAGCTACACCGGCGACATGATTGCCACCATGGTTTATAATCCGCTGCTAGACGTGGATCCTTCCACGCCGACTTATTACCAGTGGATCTCCGGTTCCAATACCACCAACGTCGATTTCGGCGCCAACAGCTTCTCGACCACCATGACCGGCACGGTCTCTGCGCCAATGTATGACGCTTATACGTCGCAGACCCATGTCCTCGACGCCGGCGCTACCTTCAATGCTGCCGCCAGTGGCTCGATCGACCTGGTCAACAAGGGCGGCTTCAGCGGCCAGGTTGGTTCGGCATCTTTCACGCAAGGGGGTACCACCACGCCTGTCAATATTGCGGGGTCAAGCGTCGACGGGGCTTTCTATGGGCCTAACGCCCAAGAGGTCGGCGGCGGCTTCCGCGTCGTAGGCGGCACGCCGGATCAGCGGATCGACATTCTCGGAGCGTTCACGGGCAAGAAGCCCTGACGAAGGTTCCGGGGGGTGCGCATTTCTCTGTCTCGCCGCCTGATCCTGGCGCTTGGCGCCAGTGCGCTGGTCGGGCTTTCGCCGGTTCCGGACAGCCCTGCCCTGCAGAATTGCAGCAATGGCGTGTGCAAGGTGCAGATGACTGCGCCGCAGCTCCTGTCCGCGGCTGAAAAGGCTGTTCTCGACAAGCGTTATGACGAAGCCAGGCCGATGCTGGCAGCACTCGCCAATGCGCCCGAACTCTCGATGCAGCGGCATTTTCTGCAAGGCTATATGGCGGCCCAGACCAA
>CBFRWL010000063.1:0-10494 GCA_965727025.1 uncultured Sphingomonas sp. | reverse complement strand
AATTAGTACAACAGGATATAAAGAGGAAACGGAAGTGCGCAGATATGCTTTGCGGGGCGTTGTCGGTGCGATGCTGTTGCTGGCTGGTGGCGGCCATTTGCTACAGGCATCGACCTCGAGCCACAGCAGCGCCGTCGCCATATTGAATGACGCAAGTTCCGGTGACAACTGGGGCGCTACCGGCCGCACCTTCGGCGAACAGCATTTCAGCCCACTGACAGAGATCAATCCGCAGAATGTTTCTCGTCTCGGCCTCGCCTGGTTATGATCTGCCCTTGGACAATTCAGTCTCCACACCCATTGCGGTAGACCGTATTCTCTACACGGCCACGGGTTACAGCGAAGTACGTGCCTTCGACGCGCCTACCGGTAAATTGCTGTGGACCTACGATCCCAGGGTCTCCGAGACGGAAGCTGCCCGCGTCATATCTGACAAGCAAATGTCACATAGTCAGATCACTTCTGAATATGAGCAGGCTCTTCGGTAGATACATTCACGAGATGGTCATAGGCACTTGCCGGAAAATGAGGCCGCTCCTACCAAAGCCTCGCGCTGATCCCTGTAAACAAGCAGGGCTAGCTAGCGATCAAATGGGGAAGTCCGCCAAAGGGCCCTCGAGCCGATATTTGCCCGGCTGCGTGATAGAAGTGGTATACCGAATTTGCGGCACGAGAGTCGGCTGTGGGTAGATATTACCAAGGCGATCTTTCGATCCTCGCTGAGAAATTTCATCGGGCACCTCCAGCTTGACGGCAACACCAACCTGAACAGCTATTACCCTGACCTCGTTCTCCCATTTCGAAAACCAAGCAGCCTTCTCATCCTCCAACTCATAGCCATCGTAGATGCGTTCCATGCCGGTTTTGAGGTGATTGAGCATTGCTTCAGCCGTCTCGAAATCCACTTTCAGCCTTTTTGTGTTGCTACGCGCAGTGCGCCGGAAATCATGAGGAGTGAACTTTTCGATCGGTCGGCCTGCGTATTCGCTCATCCGGGCGAGCACGCGATCACGGGCTTTGTACCATCCTGACGTGCGGGGGCCATCGACCCTCGGGGCTGGAAAGATCCATTCCGAACTCGTCGCCATGAGCCGTCGTCCCCACGGTCCAAGCGTGATAGAATGCGCTGTCCGGTTTTTCGACCGTGTTGCCGGGATCGTCCAGATGCCTCCGGCCTGTTCCTCGGACCGCGCCTGAACAAGCTCGGAAATGCGGGTTGCGGTCAGCAATAGCAGCACCAGCCCCCTTCTCAAATCGCGGTCCACCTCCTGTGCAACGGCTTTCAGATACCAACCGATTTCCTCGAGGTTCAGCTTGCGCTCGCGGGGCGACTCCGGAAATTTTAGATCGCCAAGGCGGCGTGACGGATCGATCTCCAGCCCGACCTCTAGCCCGCGCAGGCTGGCGGCCCAACCGAAGAACACCTTAAGCTCTGCGGCGAGGCGGTTGGCACGCACCTTCGCGGTCCTGCCCTTGCGCGTGACGAGCTCGATCAGATGCCTTTCGGTGATCTCATAGATCGGGCGATTCTTGACGTTCTCAGGGACATCACGATCAAAGATCGTCTGCTTGTCAGTGATCGTGCGGGGCTTGTTCTTGCGCTTCGCGCGCGAAGCTCGTCCCTCACGGACCGCCGCCATATACAGTTGGTGCGCACGCGCCACAGTCATTTCGGCACACGCCTTCGCCTCACGAAGTGCCTCACGCGGGTCGATCCCGGCTTCGACCTTATCGTTCAGCCCCCGCGCCCACTCACGCGCGTCAGCGATGGTGTGCGCGGGGAACAACGCTCCATAGAGGGTGGCCATGATCGTGGTGCCAGCGACCTGTCGTCGATAGCGCCATCGTTTCTTCCCGGTGCCGAGGACCTCGATAACGAGGCCAGGGGTGAGCAAATCAGCTAGAATTCCTTTCTGAAGCGCGTCGATCGACGCAGGGGTGAGCGCCACTTTCTTTGCCATTACCGACTCCCGTCAGCTCCCGCCGCAGAGGAAAACACGTCAAAAATCCAGGCGGAATAGCCGTCGAACTGGGTCTAGCCGAGGCTAGCCGAGTCGAGCTGCTGGATCTGAAGAATTCGCCGTAAGTCACTGCACAGGAACCAAATCATGAGGACTCGGTTGGCTGGGGCGGGAGGATTCGAACCTCCGAATGACGGTACCAAAAACCGTTGCCTTACCACTTGGCGACGCCCCAGCAGCGGCGCCCTTATAATCGGGAACGCACCGGGGGGAAGCCTCGACGACACGATTTTGCTTCGCTATCCCAAAAGAAATCCAAGGGCAGGCGGGCAATGGCAATTCTGGTTACAGGAGCAGCGGGTTTCATCGGATATCATGTCTGTGCCACCTTGCTTCGCCGCGGCGAGCATGTGATCGGCATCGACAATCTCAACGACTATTATTCTCCTCAGCTCAAGCGCGACCGCATTTCCGCGCTCGACCGGGGAATTGGCGAGCTGCGCTTTATCGAACTCGACTTCGCTGATCATAGCGCGCTCGACGCTGCGCTTGCGGGAGCGGACATCGATCGCATCGTTCATCTCGGCGCGCAGGCCGGTGTGCGTTATTCGATCCAGAATCCGCGAGCCTATGTGCATTCCAACCTGGTCGGCCATCTCAACATGCTCGAGCTTGGCCGCGCACGCGGCGTTGACCATCTCGTCTACGCTTCGTCCTCGTCGGTTTATGGCGGCAACGAGTCGCTGCCTTTCCGCGTCGAAGACCGCGTCGATCACCCGATGTCGCTCTATGCGGCCACCAAAAAAGCCGACGAGCTGATGAGCGAAACCTATGCCCATCTCTATCGGCTTCCACAAACCGGTCTGCGCTTCTTCACCGTTTATGGTCCGTGGGGTCGGCCGGACATGGCGATGTGGATCTTCACCAGCAAGATCCTGGCGGGCGAGCCAATCGCCGTCTTCAACCATGGCGCGATGAAGCGCGATTTCACCTATATCGACGACATCGTTGCAGGCGTGATCGCCGCGTTGGACAATCCCCCGCCGGACGATGGCGAGCAGAAAGCCGGCGGCAGCCGCAGCCCCCATCGTCTGTACAATATCGGCAATCATCGCGCGGAAGAGCTCGGCCATCTGATCGATCTGATCGAAGCCGCCTGCGGCAAGCCAGCCGTGCGCGATTACCAGCCCATCCAGCCAGGCGACGTTCCAGCCACTTACGCCGACATCAGCGCCATTCAGCGCGACCTGGGCTTTACGCCGACGACGTCGCTCGATGCCGGCGTACCGCGCTTCGTCGACTGGTATCGGGGCTATACTGGCATTTGAAGCAGGAAGCCCGCAGTCGATCCGGAATGTCGGGCCGCCGCTTTCAGCTCACGAGAGATATCGCTGTTCCAGCCCTGCTCACGCGCCTTCGATAAGCCCGTCCGGATCGGACAGGATCACATCGAGTTGACGCAGTTGCTCGCTCCAGCCGCCCGTGCTGCCAGACGCGATCGCGTCGTCGAGCGCTTCCTTTGAGGGATACCGATCGCAAACGGTGACCAGTGTCGCACCGTCACGCTCCTCGAACGTCACCGTTGTGACCGGTCCATCCGGGCCGCCCTCCTCGTTGGTCCACACGATACGGGCATCCGGCAAAACTTCGAGATATCTGCCGTGGAAGGTCATTGTCCGTTCCGAAGATGGTTGGCCCATTTCGAGGCGGTAGGTACCGCCGGTGCGGACGTCGGCTTCGTAAGAGACGATGGTCACGCCAAAGGACGCCGGCGCCCACCACCGCTTGAACAACTCGGGCCGGGCCCAGGCCTCGAACACAAGCCGGGGCGGACCTCCGACGATGCGCGTTACGATCAACTCAACATCAGATGTTCGCTCGATGATAACTTCAGCCTCGGCCGGGCGCATCGGTGTCCTCCTTCACTTTCAGTTCCTCGACAATGTCATCCAGGACATCGAAGCGTGCGGCCCAGAGCCGGCGGTGCTCTTCCATCCAGGCAATTTCCGCCTCAAAATGGCGACGACCCAGCCTGCAGGTCCGTATCCGTCCAACCTTTTCCGTCGTCACGAGCCCTGCCTGCTCAAGAACGCTTACATGCTTCTTCATGCCCGTCAGGCTCATGTCGAACTTTTCGGCCAAAGCAGATATCGAAGCGTCGGTGCGCGCGAGCCTTTCCAAGATGCCGCGCCGCGTAGCGTCAGACAACGCCGCGAACGAGGCATCAAGGCCATGAGGCAGAAACTGAACCATATGGTTCAGTGTTTAGATTAATGAGTGTCGCTCTGCAAGCGGCGAGCCTCGGCGACCGACCGCATGCGTGAAGGGCAAAGTTTCGCGCGTGTAAATTTGGGCCGTTTCTGCTCCGGCAGCTGCGAGCGCTAGTCCAGCCGGTGCAGCCATCCATGCGGATCAGGAGCAAGGCCGCGCTGGATCGCCGTCAGCTGCGACCGCAACTTCTCCGTGACGATGCCCGGCCCGCCATTGCCGATCGTGAAATTGGTCGAACTGCCGCGCACCGATCCGATCGGCGTGACCACCGCAGCAGTTCCGCAGGCGAAGGCTTCGCGAAGCCGTCCGGATTGGGCATCAGCCTGCCACTGGTCGATCGCATATTTTTCCTCGCGAACCGTAATGCCCTCATCACGTGCCAAGGTAAGGATCGAATCGCGGGTGATGCCCGGCAGAATGGTGCCCAGCTCCGGCGTCGTGATGGAGCCATCCTCGAAGATGAAAAAGACGTTCATCCCGCCCAGCTCCTCGACATAGCGATGCTCGGCAGCGTCGAGAAACACGACCTGGTCGCAGCCCTGGGCGATCGCTTCGGACTGCGGCAACAGGCTTGCGGCATAATTGCCCCCGCATTTGGCCGCGCCGGTGCCGCCCGGCCCCGCCCGGCTATAATCGTCCGAAATCCAGAGGCTGACCGCCGGCGCGCCGCCCTTGAAATAGGCACCGACGGGCGATGCAATCACCAGATAGAGATATTCGCTGGCGGGCTTAACGCCAAGAAAGCTCTCGCTCGCGAACATGAACGGCCGCAAATAAAGCGAGCCACCCTCGATGGTGGGTATCCACTCGCGATCGATGCTGACCAGCTTGCGGACCGACTCCAGGAACAGGCCCTCGGGAAGCGGCGGCATTGCCAGCCGCTCGGCAGATTTCTGGAACCTGCGCGCGTTCGCATCCGGCCGGAAAAAGCTGATTCCGCCATCGGGCAGTCGATACGCCTTGAGGCCTTCGAAAATCTCCTGGGCGTAATGAAGAACGGCGCACGCCGGATCGATCGAGAGCGGACCGCGCGGCATGACCGTCGCATCATGCCAGCCAAGCTCGTCCGAGAAACGGATCATCACCATGTGATCGGTAAAAACCTTGCCGAAACCCGGATTGGAGATCAGCTCCTGCCGCTCTGCATCCGAAACACGATGATCATGGGCTTGAACCTGGAATTCGATGCTGGTCACACGCAGCCTCTCTTACATCTTGCTCTGGATAAAATTGCCTTGAGGCGGCATGGCATTAGAAAGATCACGAAAATAGGTCAACATGGCTGTCCCGTCTGCATCACCATTATTCCTGCGCGAGACCGAGATCCGGCGCGGAATCGAGTTGCTCTATTTTGGCTATAGCAATTTTACGGCAACCCCGGATCTCATCCTGAATCGCCAGGGGCTGGGCCGTGCGCATCATCGGGCGCTTTATTTTATCGCGCGTCGGCCTGAAATGCCCGTTGGCGATCTGCTCAAGCTGCTACGCATCACGAAACAGTCGCTCGGCCGGGTATTGGGTGATCTCACCGAGCGGGGCTATCTCGAATCGCTTCCCGGCAAGCAGGATCGCCGCCAGCGCCTGCTGCGACTCACGGCCACCGGGATCGAACTTGAAGGCGAGCTTTTTGACGCGATCCGCGCGAAAATGGCGGAGGCCTATGCCGAAGCAGGGCAAGGATCGGTAACAGGTTTCTGGCGTGTGCTGGAAGGGCTGATTCCGGACGAACAGCGGGCGCGGATAACTGAGATCGACGGCTGAGGTTTGGCGCGATTTCCGAGCCGGCAGGTGATCCCACCTGCCTCGAAATCTCTCTAGCGACGGCTCATCGCCGCAAGTTCAGCGCTGCGGCGCGCCGCTGCCTGCAAGGTCCGCATGATCAGGGGCTTGAGCCCGTCAGCTCCATCAAGGACGTTGAGACCTTCGCGGGTTGTGCCGCCCGGGCTTGCAACCCGCTCGGCGAGTTCGGCAGGGGAAGCATCGCTGCGTTCGGCCAACAGCGCGGCTCCCCGCGCGGTTGCCACCGCCAACCGTTGGGCGAGCTTTTCGTCCAGCCCCAGCCCAGCGCCCGCTTGGGCCAAGGCGTCGATGAAGCGAAAAATATAGCCTGGTCCGCTCCCCGAAAGCGCGGTGACGGCATCGAACAGCCGCTCTTCGGCAATCCACTCGATCAATCCCAGCGGCTTCGCCAGATTGGCAGCTTCAGCCTGAATTGCCCGATCATCGCTGGCGCCGAACAGCACGGTGACGCCCTCCCCGATCGACGCCGGAAGATTCGGCATCGCACGGACAATGTGCCGCGCACCAAATGCGCGCGTGAGCGCGTCCGTTTCCACGCCCGCCAACACTGACAGCAGCAGGCGCGGAGGCGCAGCCCGTCCGGCATAATTCGCCGCCACGCTCTCCAATTGCTGCGGCTTCACCGCCAGCACAAGGCAATCCGGCGCGCCACCTTGGGGGAACTCGGTGACCGCTGTGATTCCGTCAGGAAGATTGGCGGCAAAGGGATCGATGACTATGATTCCGGCTGGGTCGATCCCGCTGGCCAGCCAGCCACGCAGCATGGCTCCGCCCATATTGCCGGCGCCCACGAGCCAGATCGGCCCGGTCATGCTTCGCCCTGGGTCTCGATCAATGCGGCTGAAATGGCCTCTGCCGGGCTTTTATCGGCCCACAGCACGAACTGAAACACCGGATAGAAACGCTCACATTCGTCGATCGCCGCTTCGATGAGCGTTTCCGCCTGATCCAGCGTCAGTTGCGGTTCGCCGCTGCCGTCGAGCAGTGCGGCATGGCGAAACAGCAACACGCCGGAGCTTGCCCAAAGCTCGAAATGACCGATCCAGAGCTGCTCATTCACCAGCCCCAGCGTCTCGTAGATCAACAGGCGCTTGTCACTCGGCACGCGAATGTCCGGCAAGGCGAGGAACTGAAGTACGCGATCCTCCTCGCGCCATACCGCCCGCAGCTCATATTGCGTCCAGCTGCCCTGGTAATTGGCAAGGATCTCCTCGTCGCCGCTGCGCTCGAATGCCCAGCCATGCGCCTCGAAATATTGCTCGAGCATGTCGATAGGCGCGCTGGCTTCGCGCACCGTTTCGAAATAATTGTCCTCGTTCATATGGAGGTCCTGTCAGATCGCGCGCACCGTGCCGACGCCACTTATAGCACGCAAGCAACGCCTGCCCTACCCGCGCAAAAATCTGTGGACTGTTGCAGCGTCAGTCCTGTTCAAACCGGCGGCGGCACGTCCAGACCCGGCGATTTAGTACCGCCGTGCGCAGCCAATTCAGCTTTCAGGCGAGCGACTTCCTCGCGGGCTTCAGCCGCCATTGCTTTCACCGCCTCGAATTCTTCACGGCTAACGAAATCCAGACCGCCAATCCATTCCTTGGCGCGCTCACGCACCGAAGCCTCCGCCTCGCGCCCGAAGCCCGCCAGCGTGCCGGCAGCGCCGTTCATGAATTTGGCAAAATCTTCGAACAGCTTGTTCTCGCTCTGCATGGCCGCCTCCTCTGGCGAAACCCGAATGGGAAAAAGGTTAGAGTTCTATTTGGGTTCCGTTAGCGCCCGGCACAAGCGTTTCGGCGCCGGGATTGAGCTGCATGATCTCGAAATTGAGCAATGCAGCGAAAAGAAGCCATAGAATATAGGGCACTAGCAGCATCGCGGCGCTTGGCCTGATCCGTGCGAAACTCGCCGCCGTCGCGATCGCCGCCACCAGCAGCGCCACGATCACGCCGAAGGCGATCGTCACCTGATGGGCAGCGAAGAACAAAGGAGACCAGGCAAGGTTCAGCACAAGCTGGACGATGAACAAGGTGATCGCAACGCCCCGCCCACGCGCGCCGCGCGCGGCAAGAATGATGGCGATGGCGAGACCCATCAGCGCATAGAGGATCGGCCATACCACCGCGAACGCCCAGCCGGGCGGCATGAAGCTCGGCTTCAGCAATGCGTCGAACCAGAGATTGCCGAAACCCGATCCGGAAAGCTGGCCGCTGGCAATCCCCAGTAGTTCGACCAGGGGAATGGTGAACAACGCCCAACGCAGGAATGACATACGAAGCTGGGAGGTTGAAGCGATCTGACCCATCGTTGTCCTTTTCAACGCACAGCAACTCAGCTCGGCATATTCTCGTTCCACCGAACCTCGGTCGAGTGCCGCTTGAAGGCGGCGAAATGGTGACTAGCCGTTGATACAGGTTCGAAACAAGCCCAACGAAAGGTTAACGTGCGTTCCGGTCTGCGCCGATCAGGAATTCGATATTCCCTTCCGGCCCCGTGATCGGGCTTTCGATGAGACCCAGAACGTTCCAGCCGATGCTGTCCAACCAGTCGCGCACCTCCTGGCAGACGCGCTGATGCACCGATGGATCACGAACAACTCCGCCCTTTCCAACCTCTTGCGGGCCGGCTTCAAATTGCGGCTTGATGAGCGCCACCAGCCTTGCGTCGTCCTTGGCCAGCGCCAGCGGGGCTGCCAGCACCTTGGACAGGCCGATGAAGCTTGCATCGCAAACGACGAGGTCAACCGGCTCAGGAACCTGCTCGCTGGTCAAATAGCGCGCATTGGTTTGCTCCAGCACGATCACGCGCGGATCCTGGCGCAACTTCCAGGCAAGCTGATTCGTCCCCGAATCGACCGCATAGATGCGCGCAGCTCCCTTGCTCAGCAGCACGTCCGTAAAACCGCCGGTTGACGCGCCGACGTCGATCGCCACCGCATCCGCGACGTCCCAGCCCCATTGATCGAGCGCGTGCGCGAGCTTGATCCCACCGCGCGATACCCAGGGATGATCGCGCCCCTTGAGGGTTATGGCAGCCTCTGCTGGCAACTGGTCCCCGGCTTTGGCGATCTTGCGATCGCCGGCATAGGCAAGCCCAGCCAGGATGAGTGCCTGCGCCCGGGCGCGGCTTTCCGCCAACCCCCGCTCCACCAGCAACTGATCGGCACGCATCTTCCTGGCCATGGCCAGTTCATGGCGGATCAGCGACGAAGAAGGAAGTCGGCGGCGCGCGGCCCTGCGAGACCGGCGCTACTTCCGCCCGAACAGCTTTTCGATATCGCCATGGCCGAGCTTCACCCAGGTCGGCCGCCCATGATTGCACTGGCCGGAATGCGGCGTGACCTCCATCTCGCGCAGCAGTGCATTCATCTCGGCAACCGACAGGATGCGCCCGGCCCGCACCGATCCATGGCACGCCATCGTCGCCGCGACATGATCGAGCCGTTCCTTGAGAGTGACCGCAGATTCATATGCCGCCAGTTCGTCGGCCAGATCCGTCACCAGTCCGCGGATATCGCCCTGCCCCAGCAGCGCCGGGGTAGCGCGCACGAGCATCGCCTTCGGCCCGAACCGTTCGAACTCCAGCCCCATCTCTGCAAGCTCTGCGCCGCGATCCTCGAGCCGGTCGCAAGCCGCCTCATCGAGCTCGACCACCTCCGGCAGCAGCAGTGCCTGGCTGGCAACCCCGCCATTTGCCATTGCCTTGCGCATCCTTTCCAGCACCAGCCGCTCATGCGCCGCATGCTGATCCACGAGCACCAAACCGTCTTCGGCCTCCGCGACGATATAGGTGGCGGCGACCTGACCTCGCGCAACGCCAAGCGGAAAGCGCCCATGATCAGGCACCATCTGCTCAGCTGCTTCGGCCCGCGCGGCAGGCATGGCGCGGAAATCGAGCGTATCTTCCTTCAACACCGCCGCATCCCGACTTGCTCGAATATCGGTTGCGAACGCCGGGCGCGACCCGGCCGCTGCGAAAGCGCCCGAAGATCCAAGCTGCGGGAAGGTCTCGCTCGTCCAGGTCACAGGCCGCGCCGCCTGCGAACTGCGATGCCCGGCGCGATCGAGCGCATCGCGCAGCCCGCCAACGATCATCCCCCGGATCAACGCCGCGTCCCGAAACCGCACCTCGGTCTTGGCCGGGTGAACATTCACGTCCACCTCATGCTTCGGCAGATCGATGAAAAGCGCCACCACCGGATGCCGATCCCGCGCGAGCAAATCCTGATATGCGCCCCGCACCGCGCCGATCAGCAACCTGTCGCGCACCGGCCGGCCGTTGACGAACAGATATTGGTGATCGGCCACGCCCCGGTTGAACGTCGGCAAACCTGCCACGCCGCCTAGCCGGACCTCGCCGCGCGCATAATCGACCGCCACGCTATTCTCGGCCAAGCTGCGATCGGTGAGCGCGGCGACGCGCTCGGCGCGCGATTCCCCCTGCGGCACCGAAAATATCCGCCGTCCATCCT
>CBFRWL010000062.1:0-10540 GCA_965727025.1 uncultured Sphingomonas sp. | reverse complement strand
CAAAAAGGGGCAGATCATGAAAATGGGTGAGAAGGGAGTTCATAACGGCATTGAGCGCGGCGATGAGGCCGGACGCCATTTTCGGGGCTGGCTAGGCTTGGACCGGTTTATGTCCCGCATCCTGCTCGCCGGTACGGCGGGATTGTTGATCCCGGCTGGTCAAGCTTCCGGTGCTTCAAGCGGGCAGAGCGCCGACACTTCGCAATCCGTCGAGACCACCCAGGAAATCATCGTCAGCGCACGGCGCAGGGATGAGGTCTTGACCAATGTGCCCGCATCCGTGACTGCTTATTCTTCGGACTTCATTAAGAAGCAGAATATCCAGAGCTTCGCCGATTACGCGACGCGCATTCCCAACCTGACCTTCCAATATGGCCAGGGCAGCGATTTTTCGGCGGCCGGGTTCAGCGGCGGGCGCGTCACCATCATTCGCGGCGTTGCGGGTGCAAACACCACCGCTTATTATATCAACGATACGCCGATACCCGCCTCGGTCAGTCCGCTGACGCTGGGTCTGGAGCGCATCGAAATCCTGAAAGGACCGCAGGGCACATTGTTCGGCGCGAGCTCGATGGGCGGCAACCTGCGCTTCATCACGCGGCAACCGTCGCTGTCCGATAACAGCTATATCGCGCAGGCGCAGGCCGGGGCGACGCGGCGCGGAAAGGGCGCGGATCTGGCGGCAAGTACCTATGCCGATGTGGTGCTTGTTCCCGACCAGCTCGGCATCAATGCCTCGGTTGAGGCGCGGCGTGATTCCGGCTTTATCACCCGCACTTTCCCCGACGAATCGGGCAATCTCATCAGTAAGGACGGGCAAGGCGAGAACAAAACGCTCGCCGGATCGATCAACATCCGCATGCGCTTTTCCGACAGCCTCGAAGCGACGGTCGGCGGGATCGGCCAGATTTCCGACATGCGCGGCTTCGCGGCCGCCTATGTGCCGCTGCCCGTCTATAAGCCCGTCTCCTACACGCTCGACCGCGCGCGCGATGTTCAGGAATATTCGAAGGACAGATGGGCTCTCGCCTCCTTCGTCCTCAATTATTCCGGCGATGGCTTCGGCATCCTGTCTTCGACCAGCTATTTCTCCCGTCACGTCAACGAGAAAGAGGACGGTACCGAGGGTCAGAACAGCTCAATCGAAGCGCCAGAGGATGAAGGTGGCTTCGGCGTCGATCTCGGCGAGGCGATATTCTACAATATCGACAGAGCGAAAGAACGGCGTTTCACGCAGGAAACGCGGCTGACATTCGATGACGGAGCCATCTTGCCAGCCGTTTCCGGCGTGATTGGCGTGTTCTACCAGAACCAGAGGGCGAGCGTGGAAACGCCGCAAATCTCCGTTCCCGAACTGGCGGCGCGGCCCGATATCTTTCCCACCGATTATGTCATAGCCCTCGATAAGATCACCCACGAGCGCAATATAGCGGCCTTTGGCGAACTCTATGTCAAGCTCGCTTCGAAACTTACGCTGACTCTGGGCGCGCGCGTCTACGATATCAAACAGCGCGTCGATCCGTGGCTCTCGTACGGCATCTATTCGCCGCCCGGAGGCTCGCCCCGCCCTGGCGCGACCAACAAGCAGTCAGGCGTTGTTCCCAAGGCAGTGCTGTCTTATGAGATCGGCGATCACGGCAATGTCTATGCCTCGGCCTCCAAAGGCTTCCGGCCCGGCGGCACACAGCGTGTTCCGGATTTCTGCGCCAACGATCTTGCGGAATTCGGGCGGACGCAGGAGGAAGTCGCGACCTACAAGCCGGACACGCTGTGGAGCTATGAGGTCGGCGCCAAGAGCCGCCTGGCGAACGGCCGGTTGAGCGCATCGGCAGCGGCGTTCCAGATTGACTGGAGCGGCATCCAGCAGACCGTATTGATGCCGGTGTGCGGTTTCGCCTTCCAATTGAATGCGGGCAAAGCGCGCATCCGCGGCGGCGAGTTCGAACTCTCCGGCCGGCCCTTCGCAGGGGTGCCGCTCAGCATTCAACTGGGCTTGGGATATAGCGACGCCATCCTGCGCGATCCCGGCCTTATCGATCAGGCGCCGAATTCGCGCCTGACGCAGGTGCCGAAGTTCACCGGCACGGCTTCGGCCTATTATGAACAGCCGATTTCCGGATCGATCAGTTGGTTCGCTGCAGCGGATTACAGCTATACCGGCTCGGTCAAGATCACCGACGGCAGGGGCGGCTTCCTCCGCCGTCAGCCGTTCGACATGGTCAACGCTGATATCGGCCTGCGCTTCGGTAATTCGCAAATCATGGTGTTCGGCAAGAACCTGCTCGACAAGCGCCTGAATCTGGGGGACCTCTATCCGATCGGCCTCGATCGGTTGGACCAAAACGGCGAGCGTCTGCCGAGGGCTGCGGTGAGCCGGCCGTTGCAGGTCGGCGTGCAATATCGGGCCAGCTTCTGATGGGGGGCGAACCGAGCAGCGCGGCGCTTCATCCAAGGGGCATGAAAGCGGTCTGCGCCAGAAGCCTCATGGCGATTGGCCTGCTCGCATCGCTGGCGGGCTGGTCCATGGGAGCGGTCGCTAAACCGGCCGCTCTTGCGAACAAGCCGGTTATGTACAGCTATCAGTCGATCCTGACGATGCCGCGCGGGCAATGGGCAGAGATGGACAAGGCCTATGCCGCGCGCCGTGTGGTTCTTGATCGGGCGATCGCGGAGGGGAGGCTGATCGCTTACGGCAATGATTCCAACCTGTTCCACACGGCCGACGGATGGACGCACGTCGATTGGTGGGAGGGCACGTCGTTGGCGTCCGTGTTCAAGGTGCTCGACGAGATGAAAAAGGCGGGCGCAACGGACTCGCCGATTCTAGCAACCGCGCTGAAGCAGGTGGATGGCGCCTATGTCAGCCGATATTATAACTGGCGGCCGGGAGCGTATGAGGGGCTCTTCACCCATGTCGGGATCTATAAGCTGAAGGCCGATGCTCCCGCAGGTGCAACCGAGACCCTGAGCAAGGAGGCGATCATGCCCGTGCTCGAGCCCTTGGTCGCGAGCGGGGCGATCGTCCAATATGAAATCGACGAGGAAGCGTTTTCGCCCGGATCGGGCGCGTTCTTCATCTCCTTCATGGCGCGGACACCCGAACAGATGATGGAGACGAACGCGGCGCTCACGGCGATGTTCAAATCACATCCCGCAGGATCGATGGTGGATTTGAGTGTCTATCGGGATGCCTATTCGCGCACCGATAAGGTAGTCTATCATTGAACGCGGGTCTGCGCCGCCGCTGGACCGTGGCGAGGGTCGGTCTGGTCCGTGCCTTCTATAGTGGGAAGGCGGTCATCGTAACTGGACTGCCCACGATGCCCGGCCCGCTAGCGTCGTTAGTTGATGCGGGGTGTTGAAGCGCTTGGGTTCTGTGGTCCAGTTTCGGCCTGGGCCGGGCGGCTCTCGGGCCACATCCTGTCGACCCGAAAGGGCCGGGCAAGCAGCAGGCGGCCGGCAAAATTGGAAGGTCCAAAGGTGCGGACCTCGTAAAGGGCTTCGAACGCCGGAGTCTTACCGATGATTTTGTCCAGCTTAGCGAGCTCCGTCGTTCCTGCAGCGATCTTCGCTGCCTCTACCAGGGCGGGATCGTCGGTGCCGGCGATCACGAGAATGCGGTTGCCGGATGGGCCTGGAAGGCTTGCCAGATAGGCATAATCGCGGCGCATGATCCGATCCTCGGACAGATCCGACCAGTCAGACTCAAATCGCCTTCGGCTCGTTCGATCGATGAGGCTTTTGTCGCCATCGGCCAGCATGAAGCCGGAGTTGTCGAACAGCGGAGCGCGCAGATCGCCAAGGTCGCTCAGCAGGCCAAGATAGATGACATTGTGCCCGCTGAGCATGTCAGTCGTAAATCGTGACATGATGAGCGCGTCCGGCGCACTCGCTTCTCCGTTCAACGCCTGGCGCACAAGCGGCGCGATCGTCGTCAGCGCGGGCATCATTCCTTCGGGAAGGTCGTGCAAGTTGAGGTCAACGAATGAACGCTCCAGCTGCGGATTTTCCATCTTGCGGCGGTCGAGATCCAGGCGGGACCGGATCGACGGATCCTTGATCACGCGTTTGAGCGATCCGTCGCTCCCGCGCTCGCCGAACACATAATGGTCGCCCGAGACCAGCAAGGTCGGGTTGCTCGAGTTGGCGAGATCGCGCCAGAAGCGGGTATCGAGAACAGCGTTTCGATGGATGGAATGATACCAGATCCAACCGGCGAGATTCGCGGCCAGGATCGCCAGCGCGAGAGCAAGCCATACCCGCGGGGTAAGGGCGAAGCTTCGTTGAGATGGCGCCTCCTCTTGAGGCGGGGGCTTCTCCTCGCTTGTGACGACGAGCCGATATTCACCTCGCGGCAGCAGGAGGCGCTCGCCATTTTCTCCGGCAGGCGCTTCTTCCAGCTTCTTGCGCAAGCGGTGGGCGCATACCCGTACCGTTGCATCTAGGCCGATATTGACGTGGCTGGCCTTGTTGAAAACCGTGTGTGCGATCTCGATTTCTTTGGGCGTATTGCCCTCCAGTGCCCGTTCGACCAGGAAATCGAACAGCTGGTCGATCTGCATGGATTTGCCCAGAGCGCCGGATGCGCGGATTCTCTGCGCGTGTTGCGCGAGACGGCTCCTAGCTGCTTGATCTTGGTCCATCGTTGTTATCGCAAGGCTATTGAAGAAAAGTCATCAGGCGCTGGGTTCGAAAAAGATTGAAGCCGTCGGCGTCGGGCGTTGCTCCCATGGTCGGGAGCGCAGCGGCCGCGGCGTTGGGCCCCGCTTCGGCCTGTGCGCTATCCTTGAGGGATGCAGCGTGGCGCCGGCTGGACGTGCGAACGATGTGCGTCGATCCTCGAGGCCCAAACGTGGCATAGCGGCATAGCGGCATTGCTTCCTTCAATCTCCTTTTACGGTTCGACAACGGTTCGCCGACGGACATAGCTGCGCTCCGCGGTTCAATCTTTGCAACACAAATATTTTCTCGGGCCTAGTTGTCCGGCCGCACAGCCGCGGCGATGCGTGCTTCGAACAATCGTTCGCGGTTCCATCGGCTGCAAGGCGTTGGTGAAACGTCGCGATAACGGTCCCGAACCTGATCGGTTTTTCTCAACGCAGGTAAATCGTCCGATATGAACGGCGCACCAGCATCTGGCGGTTTTCTGCTGTCATGGAGCGGCCGCTCGTTGGAATTAGGAGGTTGTTATCGTGATTTGGGTGATCGGTCGCTCCAGAATATTTTTGGCCGGCTGTGCGGCTGCCACAATGTGTGCGCCAGCATCTGCACATCATTCCTTTGCCATGTTCGACAACAACAAGCATCTCAGCTTCAAGGGCGTGGTGAGCAGCTTCCAATATCGCAATCCGCACACCTACATCGTGCTCGATGTCGCAGGCCCCAACGGCCGAACCCAGCAGTACACGATCGAGTGCGCCAGCGTGAACATGCTGAGCCGCGCTGGCTGGAAGCCCACATCTGTCAAACCGGGCCAGACCATTAAGATCGATTACGTGCCGCTGAGAAACGGAGATCCGGGCGGGCTGCTCGAAGCCGCCACATTGCCCGATGGCACCGTGCTTAAGAATTGAGGCAGCGGCTTCCGGCTTGGCTGCCGAGCGGCCTTTGCGGACACGCGCAGATAGGAATGGTGCGCATGAAATATCGGACTTCGAAGCTCTTCTTCTGTCTGGTCGCGATGGCTGCTGCGGGCTCCGCTCGCTCTGCCACCAGTCAGGCGCACCCTTCCAAGGCCCCCGATATCACGGGCACCTGGGAGCGATATCCGAAGGATTGGTACGGGAAGGATCCGGACCATCCGCCGCTACCTGGCGGCCCTTTCGATCTCAGGCAACCCTATGGCGCGGCTTATGCCGCGCTGAAGCAGAAGGAAGCTGCGGCCGACGCCGCCGGCAAGCCGCTCGTCAACGCGAGCTCCCGATGTCTGCCTGAGGGCATGCCGATGATCATGGGAGCGATCTATCCCATCCAGATTCTGCAAAATCCGGGTCAGGTCACCGTATTGGCCGAGTTCCTGACCCAGACACGCCGGATCTGGCTGGACGAGAAAATGCCTGCCATCGGGGACATTCCGCCTTCCTATAATGGCTATTCGGTCGCCCATTGGGACGGCGACGGCCTGATCATCGAGACCAGGGGCGTTCGGGAGGATGTGACATTCTATGATCTGCCGCACAGCGCGAACATGGTCATCCGGGAGAGGATCAGGCGTTCCGCCCCCGACCGGATAACCGACGAGGTGTCGATCGAGGATCCCGAGGTGTTGAAAACACCCTACCGGTTCACCTTCGAGTATCAAAAGATAAATTACAAGATTCAGGAATATATATGCGACTATAATCAGCTGAAGGTCGACGCGGAGGGCGGGACCTCGCTCGACCTGAATGGCGTTCGCAAGTGAACTGCGCTGGGCCTGCGGCGCTGACCGATCAGCCTGCAGGATTCCTTCGTCTATTGCTTCGCCTTAATATCTTCTTCGAAATCGGCTGGTGAGGCGATTGGTTTGAGCGTCGCGGCATCTTCGGGCAACAAATAGCCCTCCGCAATCGCTTCGCGCTTAGCCTTTTCGAAGCGGCGGGCATAACTGGCGTAGTTGCCGTAGAGCGCCTTGAGGCGCGCCGCAGAGTAAGGCACCTTGGTGTCGTAGACCACGCCGCAGCCGGTCTCGTAATCGCTCCAATATTCGGCGCTGGGCACCTTGATCCAAGGCGGACGGACACCGCCGACGATGTTGCCGGTGCGTGGATCGCGGACGACCTTCGCGCCTTTACGCAGAACGCGGGCCTCCTTCGGCATTGGTTTGCCTTCACGCACCCAATGATCCATCGCATCGAGGATCGCGGAGTAAGGATATTCAGCCGGCTCGTCGTAGATCGTCTGGCAGTGCGGATCACGAGGCTTGCCGCGTTCATTCGGCCGAGGCTCTCTTTCTCCGGTCCCGAGATCGGCCTCCCGCAGGTGGGAGGTTCCCATAACCTCATAATAGCGCAGCTTTGGCCTGTCGGTATCGACCGGCATGGGGATCCTTGCCTGCACGTCATGAAGCGTTTCCGATTGGCTGAACACCGTCACGAAGGGGGCGTCCTCGGGCATGTGGCGCGGCACTCGGATATTCTCACCCGCGACCTCGCCATAGGCCAGCTTGCCCGTCATATAAGCATCAATCAACGGTCGCCCGTCGGGCATACGCCATTGCTGATGCCGGCCCTGGTCGAGATAATCCATCCAAACCTGCGCATTCACAGCCCAATTGTCGACATATATGCGTTCGACCTTGAGGCCCGCGGTCGGCCCATTGGGCAGGTTTGATTTCAGAAGCAGCGCGAGCTGGGCACCGATTCCCTGAGCTTGCGGCACGAAGGGGTCGGGCAGGCCGCCGCGAAGGAAGCGCTTGTCATCATAGTAGCTGCCGAGTGGCGCGTAGCGGGCATAGTCGAAGCTGCGCATGAACTCGAAATTGACGATGTCCGCATATATATTTGCATAATCGTCCGCTGGCGTACCCGGCGGAGGCGGCGGGAACTTCGGGTCATTGGCCGGCTGATTGATGTTCAGCGTGTAGCCGACGAAGGCGTAGCCTTTGCGGATGAGATAGGCCCGCGTGAGAATCCATCCCGCCGCCCGCTCGCCGAACCAGCTGAACGGTTCGATCACCACCGTCCCGTTGAAACGCGCGGGATCCTTTGGCTTGCGGATCAGGAACCGGGTCACGTAGGGCGCGTCGAACAGCTTCTCGCCCGCTGCGGTGATCGCCGGAGCGAGACCGCTCAGATAATATTCCTCCTCCACATAACCGGCCTTGTCGAGGTCGACATATTCGGTGCCGGGATTGTTTGCGCGCCGCGCCGACGATAGCGGCAATTGGTCGCTCGGCGGCACTTGAACGAACAAAGGCATCGGCGGCGTCTCGGCACATGTGATCGTCGGCGACAGCGCGAGCGGCGCCGCCAAAGCCCACAAACCTAGCCATTTGCGACGTGCGCGGGCGATGATCGCGCCGCGCCACTCATCTGCCGCCATCATCCCCTCCTTACGCTCAAGATGAAGGCCGGCCGCCTGCTGCCGGCCCCGATGAACCCTATAGGTCGAGACGATATTGCAGCCCAATTTGGCGCGGGCGGCTCACGGCGGCGCGCGGCAGGCGCTGGTTACTGCCATCCGATGTTTGTTCCGTCCGTTCGAAGCCGGCGCTGTATAGATCGCCGAGATTATAGTGCTTATCGAGGAGGTTCTTGCCGTAGAGCCGGATCTCCGATTTGCCGAACCGAAGGCCGATATTGCCGTTCAGGAAGTTGAATGGCTGGCGTGTGAGGAAGCCGCCGGCGCTGTTGGCGACCCTTACCGAACTTGTGTAACTATAGTCTGCGCTGAGGATGAGTTTCGTTTCCTCGCTGATGGGGTGCTCGTAATAGCCGGATATGGTCCCGGTCCAGCGCGGGACCTGCACCAGCCGTGTGTCGGGGGCCTGCGGTATGAGACCCGGGTCAGTGAGAATGGCGTTGGTGTAGCCAAGGCCGAGCTGAACCGTGAAAGGGATCCCCGCCAACGGCCGGCCGGCGATCTCGATCTCGCCGCCGCGTATCCGCGCCTTGCCGGCGTTGGTGATGAAGCCGAAGGTGCAGGGTAAGCTGACCTGTTGCTGGATGTTCGACCAATTGAGCTGGAACGCAGCGGCCGAGACGTTGAGGCGGCCGTTCGCGACCCGTCCCTTTGCTCCGACTTCATAGCTCCACAGCGTATCTGGCTTATATTGCTGGACATTGTCCTGCGTGCGGCCAATCGCCGCCAGGTCCGCATCGCAGAAATCGGGCAAACGCCCTTGTGAGCCTCCGACCCGGAAGCCCTTGGAGGCCGAGGCATAGACGGTGCCCTCGTCGCCAAGCTTGTAGGAGACGACGAATTTCGGGACCAGGCCAGACTGCTTCGACGTGCGAGCCGGAGAGAAGGTGCCGCCGGGCGGGTCGAATACCCCAGTGTCGAGCACGGCATCAGCCTTTTGGCTGATCCAGTAATGACGCAAGCCCAGCGTGATGGTCAGCCTCGGGACCAGTTCGTAATAGAGCTCGCCGAAGACGGCTGTGTTGTTCTCCTGTGCCGGAAAGCGATGGGACACGATATAAGGGGGATCGAAGCCTGCCGCGCCCAGTTCCGGCACGACGATCGGGGGCTGGTCGAAACTGCTGAAGCGGTGCTGGTAGAACACGCCCACGATGCCGGAAAGATGCGGCAAAAGGGTGCCTTCGTCGAAGGACAGCCGGTTTTCCGAAGTAAACCGCCGATCGAGCGAGATACTGTCAGTCGGCAACGCCGGGTGCCCGGCATCGACGCCGAGGTCGTTCTCGATGAAGAAATTGTTCCCCTCCGTCACATCTTCCCGCTCCTTGGTCCTCCGCGCAAAATAGCTGGTGGAAGAAACCGCCGAGAAGCCGTTGCCGTCATAATTGAGCACGAACGCGGCGAGACCCCAGCGGTCGCGGGAAAACTCCTGGACGTCGCGGTCTCGGTCCAGCGTGTAAGAGACCGGCTTGTAGGCCGGCAGCGGCACATAGGCCGCGGGAAAACCGTGGAGATTGGAGATTTGCCCGATCCCGCTGACGGTGGCTTCCAGGGAATCGGTGAGCTTGGCGCGCAATGTCACGGCACCGGAATAGCTGTCGTTGCGGCCCTCGCCGTCTTTGGTGACAAGATCACCCGCCGCGTTTGGAAAACGGCGCTTGAGGAAGCCGGATTCCCGAAGATACCCAGCCGCGACATCGAGCGCGATGCGGTCCGGGACGAGCACCACCCCGGCGCGCGCATTGCCGTCAAAGTCGAATCCGCCCCCTTTGGTCCCTCCGCCCTGGATCTGGGCCGTGTAGCTGTTTGCAGTGAGCGAGGGCTTGCGCGTGATGAAGCGCAGATTGCCGCCCATCGAGCTGGCGCCGAACAACGTTCCCTGCGGCCCCTTCAGCACTTCAATCCGATCGAGATCGAGCGTTTGGGGGCTGATCGAGGCGGGAACCGGGGTATCGTTGATATAATAGGCCGTCGTGTTCGCTCCCACGACGCCACGAATGGTGGTCTGCCGCCCGCCGACGAAGCCCACCGAGGAAAAGTCGGTGCCTTGCCCATATTGGAAGGTGAGGTTCGGGATCTTGGTGGCGTAATCGGTGAAGCTCTGGATGTTCTGCTTCTTCAGAAAATCGGACGAATAAGCCGTGATCGAGGCCGGCACGTTGTTCAGTGCCTCTTCCTTATGACGGGCGGTGACCACGATATCCGTGATCTCCACGTCGCCAGCCTGAGCGGAATTTACCGGGGAAGCGGCCTGGGTGGTCTGCGCGGAGGCAGCCCCACTCCACAACATCGCCAGCGCGAGTGTGGCATGAGATACAAGCGTAATCCCGCTGCCCGTGGCCCCACAGCTTCTCATGCTGGAATTGCCGCAATGACGCACATCTGCCTCCCATGTTAATCAAACCCAATTGTTGAGAAATTTCAACAAATATGCTGTATAGGCAATATTGGTACCGTTTATGAACGGTACGATAGGAGGTTC
>CBFRWL010000061.1:0-10753 GCA_965727025.1 uncultured Sphingomonas sp. | reverse complement strand
CCGTTGCGCGCCAGCCACGCCATCAGCGGCAGGAAGATCAATGCGCCGGTCGCGGTGCTGGCGGTCAGGATCCCCATCATCAGCCCCTGCCGGCGCGCAAACCAGCGATTCACCACCGTCGCCCCGAGGACGGGCGCCACCGCGCCGGTGCCGAACCCGGAAAGCACGCCCCAGCTCAGCACATATTGCCAGGGCTGGCTCATCCAGAGGCTCGCCAAGGTCGCGGCCGCCATCAGCGCGAGACCGCAGAGCAAAGTGCGCTTCAATCCGAAGCTTTGCATCAGCGCCGCCGCGAACGGCCCCGCCAGCCCGTAGAGAAATATCCCGAGCGCAGCGGTGCTGGATACGAGCGTCCGATCCCAGCCGAAATGCGCCTCGAGCGGCAAGATCAACACGCTGGGGGCCGAGCGCAAGGCAGCCGAGATCAGCAACGCCAGAAAGGTGACGGCCAAGACGACGAGCGCATAATTCTGACCGAAAGGACGGCGCATCATCACTCCTGCCAAGCCGAGGCGGACAGATAGGCAGATCGCGGCGCGCGGAAAAGCCTAGAAGCTTTTGCTGATGCTGAACACCAGTGCGCGCCGGCTATGCACTTCCTTGTCGTAAAAATCCTTTCCCGGTCCGCCGCCCGACCAGGCGAGCCGAAGCCGGAGCGACGCAATATCCACCGACGAACCCACACGCCAATCGCGGAATGTTCGGTGCCCCGGCGCCAAACTCGGGCCACCGACCTGCCGAAGCTCGCCGACATGCGCGTCCAGCCACCATTTCGGCGCCGCACGCAAGCTTGCCTCCAGCTCGCCATAGAGCGTGGAAATATTCGATCGGAAATAATTGGGCGAATAATAGAGCCTCGCCGAGAAGGGCTTGGCGATCGCCCCAAGATAAAATTCGGTATAGCCAGCGGAGCGGTTGTGGCTTGAATAATGGGTGTAGCGGGCGTCGATAACGCCGGCGTCGATAGTGGGGCCAGACCTCAGCTTTCTTGCAATGCCGAGATTTTCCTTGATACCCAGAAATTCCGGTCGTGCGCCGGATACGAAGACGGTGCTTGCCGAAACCGCAGCATAGAAGCCGCTGGCATGATCGTAGGAAAGATCGATCGCCGCGACGGGATAGCCTCGGCTGAGCGAATAGGAGCGAAACCGCTCCTGGCTCGCCGCCGATACCGAAATGCCGATTTCGGCAGCCGCCGCAGCGGGGCAGATTGCAAGCGCGATCGCGAGCAGCATCGCCCGCATCAGCGCACGGTCCATTGGCTAGCGGGTTTCAGCGGTGGCGATTTGTGGCACGGCAGCGCAGGATGAAGCCCGTCCGGAACTGCCAAGCGATAATGTCGCGCATGGGTCGATGGCCCCGCCGCCTGCTCTTGCCGAGACCAGCTGCAGCTTGCCGCCGGGGAGATGCTGGCGCTCGCGTACGAGCGCGATAAGCCCGCTGACATGCGCGGCGGCATAGGAACTGCCATTGACGAGGTTCCACCGTCCGCCGGGCAATGTCGTGGGGATGTCATGGCCTGGAGCGATATAGACGCTACGGGTGCTGCTGGTCATCTGCTCATCGCCGACGGCGAGTACACCGGGGTGAGATGCCGGGAAGCCGCCGTCCGATGTCGCCTCATCAAACGCCGTGACGATCGCGACGCCGCGGCCGATGCCGATATCGAGCAGGCGCCCGAGCAGCTCGTCTTTTGGCCCGGAAAGGCTCAGATTGATCACCGGCACCTTGCGATCGATGGCGGCGTGAAGTGCCCTGGCCAGGCTGAGGCTGTCGCAGAGCGTGGCGCTAGGCTGGCCCTGGCGCTGCCAGCACGCGCGCAAACCGAGGATGCGCGCTCCGGGCGCCACCCCCGCGATGCCCACGCCATTGGCTTCGCGCGCGGCGATGATGCCGGCCACCGCGGTGCCGTGCTGTTCGGCGACGAGAGGGCGGCCGGAAACGAAATTCTGGTTTGCCGCAATCTGGCCGTGGAGGTCGGGATGGGTCGTGTCGATCCCGCTGTCGACGACGGCCACCGTCACCCCATGGCCGGTCGCAAGCCGGTGAAGGCTCGCCAGCTGCCAAAGCTTGGCCGCCGGTTGCGCGGCAAAGAGCGGATCGTTCGGCGCAGCGAGCCCTTGCGTGCGGTAGAGATGCATGGGCTGGGACCAGGCGACCGCCGGATCCCGCGAAACCTCCGTCGCGGCGGCGTCCGCCGAACGGCCGCGCACTTCCATCACGAAGCAATCGACGTCGAGGAGCGGCATCGGCCAGCCATCGACAAGCGCAAGATCGTGCCGCCGCGCGATGCGCTTGGCCAGCCGCTTGCGCGCGCTTTCCGCCTGCGGCCCGCCATAGTCCCCATCATAGCCTGCCCCGGGACGAAAATGTGCCGGAGCCATGCGGACCATGACGAGGATCTGCTGATCCGTGATCGCAGTGCCAGCCGAAGCGTCCTTAGCTGCGGTTGCAGCAGCCGCGCCGACGCTCATCGTTGCCAAAAGGCCAAGCAGAAATGGCTTGAGCCACGCCATGCTCAAGGCTGGGCTGCTGGATCGAGCGGTTCGGCCATCACGACGTTGGCATGCTTGCGCAGCTTCGCCAGCACCATGTTCCGCTGAACATCGGGAGCGGCCAGCACATAGGCTCCCGCCGACGTCGGGCCGTCCGCGATCCGCGCGCCGCTCTCCTGAAGGCTCTGCCGCAATTGCTGTTCGGTGGTTTCCGGGCGAAAAATCGCGAGCATGTTGCCGGAGTGGATGCCCGGAGCGGCGCCAAGCGTATGATAGGCGGGTTGTGCATCGAACGAAAACATCAGCACGCCCGCAGCGATCAGCAGCACAACCTGCGCCGCCAGCGCAAAGGCGATCCTGCGGCCGCTGAACATGGCCCGCGGCATTGAGGGTGGCTTGCGAATGCGCGGCTCGGACGCCCCGGGACGAAGCCGCTGGCGGAAACCCGCCCAGCCCAATTCGACATTCAACTCGGGCTGCGACAATTCTCCGTGAAGGCGCCGCTCGATGGCAAGCTCGGCCCGGCATTCGTCGCAATTCGCCAGATGCTCCTCGACATCGGCACGGTCGGCGGCGTCGAGCCGCCCGGTAACATACCAGGGCAACAGAAGCTGAACCTGCTCATGCCGGTTGCCGCGAAATCCAATGATACGTCCCATCAGTCTATAACCAATCCACCAGTCCGCCTGCCAATCCGCGCTTCAGAATACGGCGCGCATGAAACATCCGTGTCTTTACCGTGTCCACCGGGCATCCAACGATTTCGGCGATCTCCCGATATCCAAGCTCATGAAAATAGGTGAGATCGACGACGGCGCGATGTTCGGGCGAAAGCTTGCTGATCGCCTGCACAAGGGCCGAATGGCGCAGCACATGGTGCGTCTCGCGCTCGGGATCGTCTTCCGAAGTCATAGTGCCGTCATCGCGCCGGTCTTCCGCAGGTTCATCGAGGCGCCGGAGCGCTTTCATGGCCTTCCGATAGGCTATGCCGAACACCCATGTGGAGAGCTTGCTGGCGCCGCGGAAACTGTCCGGCCGGTGCCATAGCACCAGCATCGTGTCGTTCAGCACTTCTTCGGCCACCTGTGGCCGCCGCGTCAACCTCAGGAGAAAGCGAGCGAGCTGCGCGTGGTACTGACGGTACAGCGATTCGAACGCGCGAACGTCACCTTCGCGAATGAGCGCAAGCAGATGCTCATCCCCGTCGCGTCCTGCCGACTTCCTCTCCCTTGCACCTCGCTTGAACAAGGTACCTCCTGATCGATCTCGAATATGTATCTCGCAAGGTGCGCAAAGTTCAAATCTCAAGCAATTTTTTGCGATGAGCCGCCGGGCGCTCGCGTCGCACATTTGATCGCAGGCCTTGAACCTCCCGCCACAGCGGCGGCACCCAACCTGCATCAACACAGGAGGACCGGATGCGACGCTTCATCATTATGGGTTCGGCGATCGTTTCAGCGGCCATCGCCGTTCCGGCGGGGGCCGTCACGATCAGCGATCCGGCCGGAGACTTTCTGAGCAGCTTTTCAGGAACACCGACCGGCGATCTGGATGTCACAAGCTTCAGCGCAAACTATGATAGCGGCCTCTCGCTGTTCAAACTCGATTGGACGCTGGCCGGCAATGTCGATCCCGCCGTCGCGGGCCTCTATGCGATCGGCGTGAACACCGGCACGGGCGCTGCCGCGCCCTTTGCCGATGTCGGCGCTCCCAATGTGATCTTCGATCAGGTCATTGCCATCCAGAAAAATGGGAGCGGTTTCGTGACCGGACCGGCGGGCGGGCTGCTCGCCGCTGACGCCGTAAAGGTCGCGGGCAATATGATCAGCGTGAACGTGCCGCTGTCGCTGCTGCCGTCAACCGGCTTCACTCCCCTGAACTATGGCTTCAATCTGTGGCCACGCACCGCTTTGGGCGGCAATGATCTGATCAGCGATTTCGCGCCGGACAATGCCACGATCAAGGCCAGCGCCGTTCCCGAGCCGGGAAGTTGGATGCTGATGCTGGGCGGCTTCGCCGCGATCGGCATGATGACGCGCCGCAGCGGCATGCGGGCAAGGCGAGCGGTATTGAGCTAACGCTTGCGATTGATGCGGATCGGCCGTGGCGTAACCGTCTTTCACCCGTGGCAGGGGCGTATGAGGACGGTGTATGAAGAAGCTGATGATCGCGCTGTGCGTAATGGCAGTGGCAGCGCCGGCGCTGGCGAAAGGCGGTCATGTTCACCGCGTCAGCACAAGCTCGCGAGGTGGCGGAAAAAGAAAATCCTTCTCGAAGGGCATTGCCGTAGCGGATAACGGCAAGGGCCGCTCTCGCGGAAAGAGCGTCGATAGCTGGTCGAGCATGGGCGATTTAGGCTCAGGCCGGCACGGCAAGGGCGACATTTTTTCGATGGGAGACAATAGACGCACGGTACGTCCGCGCAGCGGCTTTCACCATCATCGCTTCGGCTGAACCTGTGGCCCGCGTCTGAAGCAGGCCGGATAGCGGTGCCGCCGGGCGCGGCACCGCCAAAGCCCGATTATTGCGCCTTGGGGGCTGCCGCGCTGGGATTGGTGGGCAGGCCGCCCATCTGCGTCACCATCTTCGAGTAGGCGTCGAGATAGGCGAGCACGATCACCTGGCCAATATCGGTGTCCTGGTAGCCGCCACCGCCGACCGCACCAAAGCCACCCCACCAGCCGGCGCCGCCGCCGGCGCCGAACGAAAGGTCGGATTTGCGGGCATAGCCCTCGGTGAGAAGTTCCTGCTCGGTCGTGCGGGCGTTGACCAGCGTCAGCGTGACGTTGGCTTCCTTTTTCTTGATGTTGATGCCGCCGGCGATGGCGCCGAAGGTTCCGCCCATCAGGCCGCCAAGCATGCCGCCGATCGCGTTGCCGCCGGAATGCGCATTTTTCGTCACCAGATCCGGCACGACGAAATAATCAGCCGCTTTCACCTGGCGCTTGCCGATATTGGAATTGGCCTGCAGCTCTCCGCTGTCGGCCAGCGCGCGCTCGATATTGCGGCTGGCCAGGCCCTTGCCGCGGTCGACAAGTCCGAAGCAGCCGGACTTCATGACGAAAACCTTGATGATGGCTTCGGGCGAACCCAGGCCGAGCGACTGCCACCAATTATTGTCGGGTTCGACGACAGCGATGGTGCCGAGCCGTTTCGTGCAAACCGGAATTTGCGCCTCACCCTTTTCCTGGGCCTTGCGGCCGGACGAAGCGTCGGCGAATGCCGCGCTGGACACGAAGGCGGCCAGCAACGGCGCCGCAAGCAAAGCACGCAATTTCATAGGAATTTTTTCCTCTCACCCCTCACGCTGTCGCGATCGGACAACGCTATAACGCAAGTCTGCGCGTGCGCCAACTGCGTCGATGAAGGGTCGGCGCTTTGCAGTTTGCCCACAGCTTATATGCAAGAGGGCATAAAGTAAGTTGACGGTCTTTACGAAATATTAACCATTATGAGCGCGTAATGTGTTCAAATGAACTAAGCTGCTCGAAATAACATATTCCCAGGGTCGCAAGGGGAGCACCATGTCAAGAAGCAAGTGGTTGTCCGCAGCCGCTCTTATTCTAACCAGCGCATCGGGCGCGGTTTTTGCACAAACGCCGTCGGCCGTTCCGGCGGATGCTACGGCGCAGGCATCCGATCAGGGCGAAATCATCGTGACCGCCACGCGGCGTAGCGTGACGGTCGCAAATTCGCCCCTCGCGGTGTCGGCGATCAGCGGCGAGGCGATGCGCAACAGCGGTGTTGCCGATATCAGGCAGCTTAACCAACTGTCGGCTTCGCTCAACGTCACGTCCTCGCAATCCGAAGCGGTGAGTGGCGTTGCACGCATCCGCGGGATTGGAACGATCGGCGACAATCCGGGGCTTGAAAGCTCGGTCGCGACCTTCATTGACGGCGTGTACCGTAGCCGGTCCGGCGTCGCTCTGACCGAACTGGGTCCGGTTGAGCGGATCGAGGTGCTGCGCGGGCCGCAGGGCACCCTCTTCGGTCGCAACGCCTCGGCCGGCCTGATCAATGTGATTACCGAAGGCCCCAGCTCCACCCAGGCGGGGACAGCTTCGCTGACCTATGGCAATTATGATTATTGGCGAGCCGAGCTCGGTCTAACGGGGCCGATCGGCGACAAGGTCGCCTACCGGCTCGATGGCGTCTATGCCAAGCGGGATGGCTTCCTCAAGGAATCGGACAATTATACTGGCGCAAGCGGGCGCAGGTTCAACAATCGCGATCGTTATCTGATCAGGGGCCAGCTCAAGCTGGATCCGACCGAAACCCTCAATGTCCGGCTGATCGCCGACTATGCGAAGCGTAATGAAGACTGTTGCGCGGCGACATTTTTGCCGGCCACGCAAACAGCACGGGTCGGCGGCCAGATCGTGACCCAGCCGAACGGCTTCGCTGCGCTTGAGCGTTCGCTGGGGGCGGTGATCAACGACGACCCGTTCGCGCGGCGCGTGGCGGTTACGCCGGGCCGTTCCTATCGTTCCGACGTGAAAGACTGGGGCCTGTCCGCCGAGCTGAACTGGGATCTGGGCGACGCCAAGCTGACCTCGATCACTGCTTATCGCAATTGGCGCCTGGGGCGCGGCCAGGATGCCGATTTCACCAACCTCGACCTGCTGTATCGCGGCGATTACAATCAGCAATTCAAGACCTTCACCCAGGAGCTGCGCTTCCAGGGCAAAACATTTGGCGATAAGCTTGACTGGCTTGTCGGCGGCTATTTCGCTGACGAGAAGCTCAACGTGTTCGATGACCTTCGCTTCGGGCGGGATTACGGCCTGCTCGAAGGCTGCCGCGTCGCCGCGGGCATATTGACCGCGCCGGGGGCGCCTGGGGCAGGGTTCCTTTCGCCCACCTCCGCCACCTGCATCAACCCGGCAGTCGCGCCGGCGATTTTCGGTTCCCTCGGGCCGTTGGGGCCCGCCTTCCAGGCAGGTCTCACCAATCTGAAGAGCATCGGCGACAGTGGTGCCACTGACGATCGTTTCCATCAGAAGGATCGGACCTGGGCGCTGTTCACGCACAATGTGTTCGACGTCACCGAGCGGCTTTCGCTGACCTTGGGCGCGCGCTACACACATGACCGCAAGTCGCTCGACATGTCGCTCGCTTCGGACAGCAATATGTGCGCTACGCAGAGAGCGCTGCTTGGCGCCATTGCTGCCAATCCTGGGCTTCCCGTCGCCGCCCGGACGGTGGCCGCGAGTATCGTGGGGCTTTCCTGCGCCAACAACATCGCGGGCACCGGCGTGGTCGATGGCAGCTATTCCGATCATGTCTCCGACAATCAGTGGACCGGCACTGCCGTGATCAGCTTCAAGCCGGTCGATCGGCTGCTGACCTATGCAAGCTATTCGAAGGGCTACAAGGCAGGGGGCTTCAACCTCGATCGCGCGGGCATGACGGCCGGCGCCGTCAGCGTGACCCAGCTTCGCTTCGCTCCGGAGAAAGTGGACGCGTTCGAAATCGGCGCCAAATATCGCGGCCGCGGCTTCTATTTCGCCGCCACCGGCTTCTATCAGCTTTTCGACGACTTCCAGCTCAACACCTTCAACGGCCTGAGCTTCGTCGTCGAAAATATCGAAGGATGCGGTTCGCTTGCCGGCGGCAGCGGTACGGACAGCGATCTCAGCGCGGCGACCGGCGCGTGCACCAGCAAGAAGAAAGCTGGCGTGATCAGCAAGGGCATCGAGCTTGAAGGATCGCTTAGCCCGATCCACGATCTGACGCTGGATGGCGGCTTCACTTTGGCGGACACCTATTTCCGCCACGATATCTCTGGCCTCAACGGGCGGCCGTTGCCGACCACGCTGTTCGTGATCCCGGGCCATCACCCGTCCAACGCGCCCAAATATGTGCTGACGGGCGCTTCGACCTGGACGCCGCCGCTCGGCATCGGCGGGCTTTCGGCGCTCGTGCATGCGGACGTGCGCTGGCAATCGGCCGTCAACACTGGCTCCGATCTGTTCCCCGAAAAGGCGCAGAAAGCCTTTGCGGTAGTCAATGCGCGGCTTGGCATCACTGGCAACAAAAATGCCTGGAGCCTGGAGCTTTGGTCGCAGAATCTGTTCAACAAGGATTATCGGCAGGTCGTGGCGAACGCACCTGTTCAAGGATCGAATTCAGTCGCCACGCTTCAGGCAGGCGGCGGCCCGGTCGCGGATTCGCTGTTCATCCTGTTCCCGGCGGAACCGCGAACCTTCGGCGTGACTGCTCGCACGCAGTTCTGAGAGCCGTTTGAGAAAGCGCGATAGAGCGCTTTTTTGAAGGCGGGGGAGAGCGGGCTGGTACCGCCTTTTCCAAACGGGCTCTGAGCTTTCAGGCGGCTGCCTTTTCGGCCGGCGCTCCGGCAGCGGCTTCAAGCAACCGCCGCTCGATCGCCTTGAGGCGCGGCGCGGCGGTGACCTTGTCGCCGATCAGATCGGTCAGATAAAACACGTCCACCGCGCGCTCGCCATAAGTGGCGATGTGGGCGGAGTGAATCGTCAGCTTCGATTGAAACATCGCATGCGCCAGCGCATTGATCAGCGCCGGCCGATCCCGCGCATGCACTTCGACCACCGTGTAGCGGTTCGACGCGCGGTTATCGATCAGTACATTTGGCTCGATGTCGAACGCATCGGCGCGGGTGCGGGGCAGCGGCCGCGCGGCGAGGCGGTCCGCAAGCCGCGCGCGATTCGCCAGCGCATCCTCGATTGTCTGGCAGAGGCGGTGAAGCCGGTCCGGCTCGTCGAACGGCCGGCCGAACGGATCCTGCACCAATATGTTGTCGATCGCCATGCCGTCCCGGGTGGTGTGAATGCGCGCATCGATAATGCTTGCGCCCGCGACGTGGATCGCGCCCGCGACGCGATAGAACAGCCCCGGATGGTCGGCCGCATAGAGCGTTACAAGGGTAGCACCGCGATCGCTGTCGACCGCCGGCTCGATCGCAAGCGTGCGCCCGTCCGTATCGGCCTTGGCGATCAGGCGCGCATTGTTTTCCAGGACGTCGAGCGGTTCGGCGACCCAATAGGAGTCGGGCAGTCGCTTCACGAAGCGGCTCATGGCGGTTTTGGACCAGTCGAGGCGCTTGGCCAGTTCTGCCTGCTTGGCCTCGATCCGCTCGCGCCTGCCTTTCTGCTGGTGCCCAGGGCGAAGCACTTCCTCCGCCTGTTCGTAAAGGTCGTTGAGTAATTGGCGCTTCCAGCTGTTCCAGATGCCAGGCCCCACCGCACGGATGTCGACAACGGTGAGCACCAGCAGCAGCTTGAGCCGTTCGGGGCTCTGCACCTTCTCCGCGAAATCCAGAATGGTCTTGAAGTCGGAGAGATCGCGCTTGAACGCAGTTTCCGACATCATCAAATGCCAGCGCACGAGCCAGGCCACCATCTCGGTTTCGGCGGCCGTCAGACCGAAGCGAGGGCAGAGATTCTCGGCTACCGCGGCGCCGAGCACGCTGTGATCGCCGCCGCGCCCCTTGGCGATGTCATGCAGCAGGACCGCGACGTAGAGGACGCGCCTGGACACGATCTTGGGGATGATCTCGGTGCAGAGCGGATGGTCCTGATTGAGTTCGCCCTTTTCGATGCGCGCGAGCAGGCCGATGGCGCGGATCGAATGCTCGTCGACCGTGTAATGATGATACATATCGAATTGCATCTGCGCGACGACGCGGCCGAAATCGGGCACGAACCGTCCGAATACACCCGCCTCGTTCATCAGGCGCAACACCCGCTCGGGATCGCGCGGGCTCGTCAATACATCCAGAAACATCGCATTGGCACGCGGATCGCGCCGCACCTTATTGTCGATCAGCTTGGCGTCGCGCGATGCCGATCGCATGGCTTGGGGATGGATATCGAGCTCGTGCGCGTCGGCCAGCGCAAATATCTCGATCAGCCGAGCCGGGCTTTGCGCGAAAAAATTCTCGCGCGGCAATGCCAGCCGTCCGCGATCGAGCAGAAAGCCCTTCAAATTCTTTGGTGTCCGCCGGAGCTTGGGGAGGCCGAAGCGCCTGCCGCGCGAGGCGAACATCTCATCCAGATGCGCAAGGAAGACGCCGGTGAGATCGCCGACCTGTTTCGCGGTCAGGAAATAATGCTGCATGAAGCGTTCGACCGCGGTCTTGCCGGGCCGATCAGCATAACGCATCCTCGTCGCGACTTCGCGCTGTACGTCGAAAGTCAGCCGTTCCTCGGGGCGATCGGTGATGAGATGGAGATGGCAGCGCACCGCCCACAGGAAATTCTCGGCGCGCTGGAAGCGGCGCA
>CBFRWL010000060.1:0-10775 GCA_965727025.1 uncultured Sphingomonas sp. | reverse complement strand
CATTGCGAGCATCACATGGCGCCGATCATCGGCAAGGCGCATATCGCCTATCTGCCCGATCGGCTTGTGGTCGGCATCTCGAAGCTTGCGCGCGTGCTTCACAGCTTTGCGCGCCGCCTGCAGATTCAGGAGCGCCTGACGGCAGAGGTGGCGGATTGCATCTGGGATCATCTCAAGCCGCAGGGCGTCGCGGTCGTGATCGAAGCCAGCCATGCCTGCATGACGGCGCGCGGCGTCCGCACGCCGGGCGTCTCGATGACCACGAGCCGCATGATGGGCGTGTTCCGCGACGACGAACGTAGCCGGAAAGAAGTGCTGAGCCTGATGGGGCTTGGCTGAGCGGTCAGCCGCGCAGGCAGCGATCGAAGCCGACGCGGCGGACGATGCCCACCCGCCGCGCGATCATGTTGCCGTGGCGCAGGGTAAACCCGGAAGGCGAAGTAGCTTCCCGCTTCTTGGGCAAAGGCAGCACCGCGGCAATGCGAGCGGCTTCGGTTGGCGTCAGGCGCGAGGCATCATGGTGGAAATACCGCATTGCTCCGGCATTGGCGCCGTAGGTGCCGATGCCGGTCTCAGCGATATTCAGATACACCTCCATGATCCGATATTTGCCCCAGATCAGCTCGATGAGCAGCGTGAACCAGGATTCCAGCGCTTTGCGGAAAAAGCCGCCGCCTTGCCAGAGAAACGCATTTTTTGCCGTCTGCTGGCTGATGGTAGAGCCGCCCCGAATGCGCCCGCCGCGCTCATTCTCCTTCATCGCTTGCTGGATCGCTTTGAAATCGAAGCCGTGATGCGTGCAGAAATTCCAATCCTCGCCCCCGATCGCGGCGCGCGCCATGTTCGGATCCATGTGTGACAGCGGCATCCAATCCTTGGTGATGCCCCGCCCGTCGACGGCGTTTGCCAGCATCGTGAGGGTAACCGGCGGAGGCACGAATCGATAGATGACCACCCATAGCAGCGAAAGCGCCACGAAGCCGATCACGGCACGCGCAATCCAGCTCAAGATCCGGCGCGGCCAGGAGCGCAAAGATGAGGATGGCATTCACGCTGCTTAGCGGCAGTTTCGCATCCGTTTCAACCTTATGCTGTCGGCAAGATTTACACCGTTAAAAACCGCTAATCATCGTCGCCGATTGCCAGCGCGCATAGGTCATTCCTGGCACGTCTCTTGCTGCTCAACGGGCCCAGTCCCTTTGGAGTGAGCGATGGACGTGCAAGAAATGTCTCCTGATCCGGTAGCGCGGCGCCGACGCCGAACCGCGGTCTTGTTCATGCTTCTCGCTGCCGCGCTCGCAACCGCGCTGTTTGGAGATTGGCTGCTGGGCTCGCCAGCGCCGGCCGGGAAGTCGGCCATGCGCGCGCCGCTCGCTTATGCGAAGGCGAAGCTGTTCGGGCGGCCCCATCACGGCATAACGTTGGCGCTCGGAACGCCGAAAGCCCTCGACGGCAAGGGTGGCCCTGAAGATCCCGGTGCCTATATCGAGGAAGACAAGCGTCCCCGCCAGCATGGCTGGAACCTGGCGTTCGGCAATACGCCCATCGACGGTTTTACTCGCGCGGGCTTCACGCTGCCGGGCAAGGGCGGGATCGGCGGCGGCGCGTTCGGCGGCTTCGGCGGCGGATCGGGTGGAGGCGCCGGCGGTGGCGGATCGGGCGGCATGATCCTGAACTGCACCGAAATCCAAGCGCTCGGGCCTCAATTCGCCGGCAAGTTCGGATGCCCTCCGGCAGCCAAGGACAGTAATCCCCAGGTTATTGCCGACAATAGCGGCAGCCCTGGCGGTTCGATGCCGACCGCCACCGCTTCCAGCTCCACGTCTTCAGGCGGATCCGGCGGGGACATGATAACCAGCCCTGCGGGCGCGAGCAGCGGCGGCAGCGAGACGGGGCAGACCGGGACGCAATCTTCCGGCGGTGCGAATCAGCCGATCCCGACCGCAGCCGTGCCCGAGCCGGCAAGCTGGCTGACATTGATCGCCGGATTTTTCTCCATAGGCGTGCTTCTGCGCCATTACGTTGCGCGAACGGGACGAATGAATTCGGATCAACTCGAAGCCTGAGCTGCTAGGCTTTGTGACATATTTGCGTCAGCCCGTTTCCGGGCTAATGTTCGTCCGTGGGGAGGATGGCACTGAGAATATTCTCGGGAGCTGTCGATGGACGATTATCAAGGCGATGTTGCCGTTGCGGCCGAACGCTGTTGCGAGTCAGGCCGCTTGATCTGCAAGGATAACTGTTATGCCCTGCGCACGGGCGACGGCCGGGATATCTGGCTGGAAATGGATCGTATCCCGCTGCATCTGATCGAAACGCCGGTGCGTGTGGAAGGCCAGCGTTATGGGCGCCAGCTCATTCAGGTCGAGGTGATCGCTCCCTGCTGAGCGGCGGCGCCGCCTTCCGATTTAGCCGTGCTTTTTCTTCTTTTGAGCGCTGTGCGCAGCCTTGTGCGCGCTGGACGACGAAGAGTGCGCCTTTTTAGCCGAGGCTTTCTTCGCCGATGTCTTTTTTACCGGCTCCCTTTTTGCCGGCGCTTTCGTGCCTGATTTTTTCCTGAGCGGGGCTTTTTTGACGGTCTTCGCGTCGTCGTTCGAGCCCTGCTCCGTCACCGGCTCGGCGGTCCTGAACGCAGGATGTTGTGCCTGCGGCAGTGCATCCTCGACCGCGACGCGGACGCCATTCGCCCGCTCCTTCAAAACCGTGAAGCCGGCCTCCAGCAGTGCCGTCGCGTCGCGATTGCGTGCCGAAATCGACGGTTCGCCGAGCACCACCGCGATCAGGCGGCGATTGTCGCGAAGCGCCGATGCGGCAAGCGTGAACCCGGCATCGACGGTATAGCCGGTCTTGATCCCGTCCATGCCGACCACCTTGCCAAGCAGATGATTGTGATTTTCGAAGGTCTGCTTGCCATAGGCGAAATTGCGCTGGGAAAAATAAGCGTAGCGATCCGCGTGGGTGCGGAGCATCGCCGAGGATAGCAGCGCGATATCGTAAGCCGACGTTACGTTGTTGGGATCCGGCAGACCCGACGGATTGGCGTAGACCGTGTCATGCATGCCGAGCAGGCGCGCCTTGCGGTTCATCATGGCCACGAAGTTCTTCTCGTTGCCGCCGAGCTTTTCAGCCAGTGCCATCGCAACGTCGTTCGCTGATTTCACGGCGATGACGCGAATGGCCTGATCCACCGTGATACTATGGCCCGCTTCGATCCCGAGCTTGGACGGCCGTTGCGATGTGGCATGCGGCGAGAAAATTACCGGATCGGTGAGCTTGAGCGTTCCGGCGGCAATCGCATCGAATGTGAGGAACAGCGTCATCACCTTGGTGATCGAGGCGGGATGACGCAGCTCACGGAAGGCGTTTGCGTAGAGAATTTCGCCGCTACGTGCGTCCATCAGCACGGCCGCATAACGTGGCCCCACCGGCATGGCGCGCGGGTTGAGCGGAGCGGGCGCGACGACCGGACCAGCAGGCGCAGGCAGCTGCACGACATATTCGCGCGCCAGCCCAGTAGAAGCAGTCAGCGAAATGGCAGCGGCAACTGCGAAAATCTTCCTAAATCGATCCAACGAATACCCGCCCAAACATCCTGTAAGCCAATTTAACGTGAAAACTTAGGGCCATACAAGTTGACCCGAGCCTAATGAGCGACTCGGCTCGCCGCGTTTGCGACTCAGCTTGTCGCGTTTTGGCCTTGTTATTCAGCGAGATGGGAACTTTAGCAGCGCGATTCAAGCTGCGGCAGCAGCGCGGGCGCGCGCAAGATCATCCACAAATTGCTGATATTCCTGCTTGGCACGTGCGTCGTCGTCGATGCGCAGCAAATAGCTCGGGTGGATGGTGACATGACATTCGCTGCCATCTTCGAGCGGGAGCGGGGTGCCGCGCATGCGGCTGATGGTTATGGCCCGGCCGAGCAGCGCGTGCCCTGCACTGGCGCCCAGCGCCACGATCACGCGAGGCCGGATCAGCGCACGTTCCTGATCGATCCACCAGCGGCAGGCCGAGATCTCGCCGGCGTTGGGCTTGGAGTGAATACGGCGCTTACCGCGCGGCTCGAACTTGAAATGCTTGACCGCATTCGAAACATAGACCTGAGTTCGATCAACGCCCGCCTCTTCGAGCGCACGATCGAGCATCTGACCCGCTGGACCGACGAAGGGGTGACCTTGAAGGTCCTCCTGATCGCCGGGCTGCTCGCCGACCAGCATCATCCTGGCATCGACCGGACCTTCGCCAAACACGGTCTGGGTTGCGTGTTTGTAGAGATGGCAGCGGGTGCAGCCCATTGCCTCGTCGCGTAGCGCCATCCACGCCGCCTCGCTGTTGCTGCCTTGTCGGATCTTTTGCGTCTTCGCCATGCTGACCTCGCGTGCCATCGCTTCAACGCGCGCAACGAGCGGATCGCTCCGATCCTCGATCAAGCCCCGATCGTGGCCGACGAGCAGCAGCAGCGCATAGAGAATCGTAAAGCGCTCCGGATCTTCATGAAGAACGGCCTGCCGCGCGAGATCGACAAAAGCGCGCGGCACCGAAAGCTGGCCCGCGCCAGCGGCGGGCGTGGGCGAGACATCCGCTATTTCACCGATTTCCCACAGAATCTCGTCAGGCAGCACCTCCGCCAGTGCCAGCACGCGAGCGGCGTTGCGCCAGCTTTCGAAATCGTGCGGGCCGGTCAGGACAGCGCGGTACATGTGCAGCTGAATTGCTGGTGCGCCGGCTTGTTCCGGCGGGCGTTCAGGGGGCGTCGGGCCCCTCGCTTTGCTGTTGCTCCCGCTCTTCGCGGGCCTGCCGGAGGAATTGCGCCATGCAGCCCGTTTGACCATTGCTGCCGATCGGCGAGCAGCTGTTCGGAATACCGCGGCGGTTGACCATTTCGAGCACCTGGGCGCGGTCTGCCCAGCTTCGGTTTTCCGCCTTCGGCTTCTCGCGGCGAAGCCGCTTGGGAATGCGGTAGCGCTCGCTTTCGGGTTCGCGGGCACACACGATGATTTCATCGTCGCTGCTGCGCGGACAGGCATCGTTTCCATAGATAACGAGCGTCGTGTACTTGGTCGGCTCCTTGGGCGGCGGATCCGCAGCCAGAACGGGTGAGAATGCCGCGACCAACGGCACGAGCATCAGGGATCGCCAGAACTTCATGGAGCCTTTTCCGCCCAAGTAAATGAGTGCAGGATTAACGTGGAAGCGGAATATCCTGCTCCGCCTTTTTCTCGTCCTTCCGTTCCGCCTTGGCTTGATTCATCAGCCTGGTCCAGCAGCCTGTCCAGTCGCCGCCGCCGCCGCCCGGCGAGCAGGAGCTGGTGCCGCTGCGGCCAACATATTCGAGTGCCATCGCCCGGTTCGCCCAAGTGGCCGCAGGCGCGTCCTTGGCCGCATCGCGCAGATCCTTGGGGATGCGATAGCGCTCGCCTTCAGGAAAGCGGCGGCAGACGACGATTTCCTCGCCATTGCTGACCGGGCACTTCTCGCTGCCGAAAATGTCTTTTACGACGCCTCCGGGCTGTGCGCGCAGCGGCGAGGGGGCGCCTGTGATCGCCATGAGCAGCGCAACAAGCGGGACGGGCAGCAGCGTTCTGCGCATGGCAAAGTCTCTCCTTGGCCCTTTCCTCTAACGCAACAGCAGCGCCAAAGTCCTCTAAATTCGTTGCGATAAGGCGATCGCGGCACGACAGCCCAGCCGGATCGCGGCCGACAGCAGCGGATAGGCAGGCGCCGCCTCAGCGCCTGCGGCAATCGCGGCGTCGCGATGCTCGATCTCTTCGGCGCGGAATTCGGTAATCGCGTCACGCAGCTCCGGATCGCCATCGGCCAACTCTTCGAGTTGCTTGCCATAATGGCGGTCGATTTCGGTTTCCACCGCAGCGGTGCATGCCATGGCGGCTTCCGGCCCGATCAGCGCCGTGGCTGCCCCAAGCGCAAAGCCGGCAACATTCCAAACCGGAGCAAGCAGAGTCGGCCGCACGCCGCGTTCGGCCATCATCCGATCGAAATGCTCGCGATGGGCCTGCTCCTGCGCTGCCATGCGGGCGATGAGACGGGAGGCCGGGTGCCGATCGCCGAGGATCGCACGCTGGCCATCATAGATGCGCGTGGCGCCGAACTCGCCAGCGTGATCGACGCGGAGCATCGCGGCGGAATCAGGATTGCTCAGCGTGCCTTCAGCCATAGCCACAAGATAAGCGCCGCCCCACCCAAGGAAAAGATGGCATTATATCCCGCCAGGGAAATGCCGAACAGGGTCCACTGCGGCACGTCGCAGCGGATCAGCGGGCTGGCCATGATGTCGGCCAGGCTGCTCTGGCCGCTGCCAGCGTTCAGGACGCTGCATTCGGTGATCCCCTGCCACCAGCCATATTCCACCCCGGCATGAAACACGCCGATTGCGCCGCTAACAGCAATGGCGATGGCGGCAAGAAGCACGAGGCCTTTGCGAGCGCCGGGCGCGGGGAGCAGGAAGGCGAGCAGCGCGAGCAAGATCGCCGCATAATGCGGCCAGCGTTGCCAATGACACATTTCGCACGGATAGAGCCCGCCGAAGAACTGCGATCCCAAAGCGCCTGCAATCAGTGCGAGCGGGAGTAGAAGCGCAAGCAGGCGCGCCATGGCGAAACTGCTCATCCTAACTCCCCTGACAGAGTGGCGGCGTAATGCCGAGGGCAGTTGGCATTGGGATCAGCGGCGGCTGCCCTTCGCGGATGCAAGCGCCGGCGTAGCTGGGAGATTGGCAAGCCGCGCAATCGTCTTGACTGCATAATCGAGCTGGAAATCCTTCACGCCTGCTTTCTCGAGCGTTTCGGCCGTGCCAGCAAAGCGCGGGTCCTCCTTGGCATCATCCTCCAGCACATCGTCATTGATCTTGGCTTCGTTGATCAGGTGACGGCGGAGATCCGCTTCGCGCAGCCGTGGCCGATCCTTGCGGTCAGGATCGGTAAGCTGAGGCACTGGAATGTCCGGTTTGATTCCCCCTTCCTGCACCGAGCGACCCGACGGCGTGTAATAGCGTGCCGTGGTGAGCCGGAGCGCAGTGTCGTCAGTGAGCTGGAGCAGGGTTTGGACCGACCCCTTTCCGAAGCTGGTCTCGCCCATCACCAGCGCACGGCGCTGGTCCTGCAGGGCTCCGGCAACGATCTCGGCAGCGGACGCCGAACCCGAGTCCACCAGCACGACAACCGGCAGGCCGTGCGCGAGATCTCCGGCATGCGCATAATAGCGCTCGATGTCGCTCGGATCGCGGCCGCGTTGAGAGACGATCTCACCGCGCTCAAGAAAGGCATCGGAGACTTCGATGGCCTGATCCAGCAGGCCGCCAGGGTTGGACCGCAGATCGACCACATAACCGAGCGGATGGCCACCCGTCGCCTTGTCGATCCCGGCGAGGGCTGCGCGCACGCCTTCGCCCGTGGTCTTGCTGAAGCTGTTGATGTTGACGATGCCGACGCGGTTCTTGACCTCCCACTTCACGGCCTTGAGCTGGATGATCTCGCGCACGAGAGTAACGTCGAACGGCTTGTCGCGGCCGGGGCGTACGATGGTGAGGCGAATCTTGGTGCCGGGCTTGCCGCGCATCTTGTCGACGGCTTCGTCGAGCGTGCCGCCATAGATGAGCTGGCCGTCAAGGTGGGTGATATAATCGCCGGCTTTGATGCCCGCGCGGTCGCCTGGCGAATCCTCGGTTGGCGCGACCACCTTGACCGCGCCATCCTCCATCGAAACGGTGAGGCCGAGGCCGCCATAGCTGCCCTCGGTCTGCGTCTTCAGATTCTGGAAATCGCGTGCATCGAGATAGGAGCTATGCGGATCGAGGCTGGCGAGCATGCCGTCGATGGCGCCGCGGATCAGCGTCTGATCGTCGACCTTGTCGACATAGTCGGAGCGGACGCGTTCAAACACGCTCATGAATTGATCGAGTTCTTTGTAAGTATCGACGTCGACGGCAGCCATGCCGGCGCTGATCGCGGGAATGAGCGCGACCGCCGCGACAAGGCCGGTCGAACGCAACAGAAACTTGGGCATCAGAGAGAATCTTCCTTCACGATTGCAGCCAGGATACAGGCTTTCAGCTGCGCGCCGCAAGCGGAGCGATATTGACGGGCTCGCCCTGCCTGCGCAGCTCGACGGTGATGCGGGGATTGCCGGAGCCGGCGCGCCCGATGGGGCTTCCCTGCACCACCGCATCGCCCACCTTCACCGAGACGGTTTCGAGGCCCGTGATCAATGTAGTCCAGCCGCCGCCATGATCGATGATCAGGATCTGGCCATAGCCACGGAAGCTTCCGGCGTACTGGATTCCGCCACTTGCTGGCGCCACGACTTGCGCGTCCGGCCGCGTCACCAGGGTAAGGCCACGCGAGCGCACACCCGTTTCGGAAATTTCTCCCATGCCGGTGACGACGCGTCCGAGCACCGGCAACCGATAGACCGGGTGCTGGGGTGTTGAGGGCAAGGCTTCGGGGGCCGGTGCGGCTGCGGCGCCTGGAATATTCGGGCGAAGCAGCGGCCCTGGCAGCGACGCCAGCCTGGCGGAAGTTTCCGCCTGCGCGTCCATCGATTTCATGAGATCGGCAATGTCTCTCGCTTTTTCCGCCATCGCTTGGGCGCGCTCCTGTTCAAGGAATGCGGAGTCGCCGAATTGGCGCGATTGCGCACGCTGCGCAGCTTCGAGACGAACGAGCGCCGTGCGTCGGCCCAGCAGCACGGCCTTTTGCTGGCGGACCGAAGCGATCGCCAAGGCGGCCTGCGTGCGCAACCGGTTGGCCTGATCCAGCTCGCTGCGTAGCCCGGCCGTGCGCTGGCGGATGAGCGGGAGGGTGTCGGCCAGCAGCAAGCGCACATGAACCAGATCGTCGATCGAGCCTGGCTGCACCAATGCGAGGGCCGGAGGACGGCGCGCCATCGTCTGCAGCGCTGCCGTCAGCCGCACGATCGGGCGCTGGCGGGCGGCAAGCCGTGCATGCTGGATGCGCCTGAGCCGTTCGACGAGTGTGGCACGCGCTTCCGCTTCAGCGATCGCCGCCTCGCTCTCCTGAATGCGTGCCGCGATCGCAGCCGCCTCCGCGCGCGTCTTGTCGGCAGCGTCCATCGTATTCGCCGCCGCCATTTCCAGCTGTTCGGAATGCCGTGTTGCCGCCGCCGCCGCCCGTTGCGCGTCGGCCAGCGCCTTTTGCTCCTCGGGGATGGTTTGGGCAAGCGCGGACCCCGCAAGCAAAAGCGTTGCAGAGATCAGGACGAAGCGACGCACTATCCCTCGCGATGATAGGGATGGTTGGCGAGGATGCTGGTGGCGCGCCAAAGCTGCTCGGCCAGCATCGCGCGCGCGAGCAGATGTGGCCATGTCGCCGCGCCGAAAGCGAGCAGCAGGTCGGCCTCCCGGCGGATTGGATCGTCATGTCCATCGGCAGCGCCGATCAGGAAGCGCGTCTCGCGAACGCCGTCGTCACGCCAGCGGCCAAGCAGTTCGGCAAAGGCCTTGGAGGTCAGTTGACGGCCGCGCTCGTCCAGCACGACTTGTTTGGTCGCGGCGGCAAGGGGGGGAATACGCCCCCCCTGATCCGGCAGTTCCGTGATGCGGGCCGGCCAGCCGATTCGCTTCATGTAGCGATCGACAAGCTCGCTTTCAGGACCCTGACCGATCCGGCCGCGGGCGATGATGTGGAGCAGCAAAGCGGCGTCAGGCGCCGACCACGGCTGGCGCGGGCGCTTCGCCGAAAGCCCACATCCGCTCGAGATTGTAGAAGCTGCGGACCTCTGGGCGGAAAAGATGCACGATCACGTCACCGGCATCGATCAATACCCAGTCGGCGGTCGGCAGGCCCTCAATACGCGGCGTGCGGCCGGTCTCCTGCTTGATCTTGTCAGCGAGCTTGGTGGCCATGGAGGCGACCTGGCGGCTCGATCGACCACTCGCGATCACCATATAATCGGCGATCGTCGATTTCCCGGCGAGCGGAATGGAGACGGTCTCGACGGCTTGATCGTCGTCGAGTGATTTGAGCACGAGTTCGTGCAGCGCGGCCGATGGGTCGGTTCCTTCGCTGGCTCGCGCAGGACTATGTGCGGGCAAAGAGCCTCCTCAGGCTATCAGGCGGCGCGTCACCGGATCGCGCCGAACGATGGGGTTGTGTGAGACATGCCAACCGGGATTTCCGCGACGGATCCGCGTGGCGGATGCTGGATCGGGTACGAAGCGCAGCAACACGAGCGCCGGTGGTCTCCAGTTCGTCCATCTTTGTGCCTGGCTCTCGGGCCGGACGAAACGCCGAAGCCAGGCCCAGGCCGGTCCGGTCCGGGCAGCGCCATTATAGCCCGGACGAGCGATGACGGCAATCGGAACCGTCATCGCGATCTTTCGCCACTGCCGCCAACGGTGGAAATCAGCAAGATTGTCGGCCCCCATCAGCCAGATGAACCGGCGTTTGGGATAGCGACGGACAAGCGAAGCGAGCGTTTCCACGGTGTAGCGGGTGTGGAGATTGCGCTCGATGGCAGTTACCTTGATGGGCGCGTGTCGAGCGATGCGGCGTGCCGACGCCATGCGTGCAGCAAGTGGCGCCATGTCGACGGCCGCGTCCTTCAGCGGATTGCCGGGCGACACCATCATCCACAGCTCATCGAGTCGCAACGCGTTGATCGCACCGAGCGCGATACGGCGGTGCCCGCCATGCGCGGGGTTGAATGAGCCGCCCAGCAGGCCCGTGCGCTGCAAGATCAGCCGCCGGTGATGGTCCTGCGCGAGCAGGGAACTGAATTGCGAACATGCAACATGACGAAGC
>CBFRWL010000059.1:0-10867 GCA_965727025.1 uncultured Sphingomonas sp. | reverse complement strand
GAGGCGCGACCTTGTTCTTGACCACCTTGACGCGCGTCGTGTTGCCGATCACCTCATCGCGATCCTTGATCGCCCCCGTCCGACGAATGTCGAGGCGGACCGAAGCATAGAATTTGAGCGCGTTGCCGCCGGTGGTGGTTTCGGGCGAGCCGTACATTACGCCGATCTTCATGCGAATCTGATTGATGAAGATAACGAGGCACTTCGAACGGCTGATCGAGCCCGTGATCTTGCGAAGCGCCTGGCTCATCAGCCTCGCTTGCAGGCCGACATGGCTGTCGCCCATCTCGCCTTCAATCTCAGCACGGGGCACGAGCGCAGCAACCGAATCGATCACCAGCACGTCGATCGCATTGGAGCGGACCAGCGTATCGGCAATCTCAAGCGCCTGTTCGCCCGTATCCGGCTGCGAAACGATGAGTTCGTCGATATCCACGCCCAATTTCTTGGCATAGGCCGGATCGAGCGCATGCTCGGCGTCAACGAAGGCCGCGGTGCCGCCGCTGCGCTGCGCTTCGGCAATCGCATGGAGCGCCAGCGTGGTCTTGCCCGAGCTTTCCGGACCAAAAATCTCAACGATGCGGCCGCGCGGCAAGCCGCCGATGCCGAGCGCGATATCGAGCCCGAGCGAGCCGCTCGAGACCGCCTCGATCTCGATCGCTTCACGCGATCCCAGCTTCATCGCGGAACCCTTGCCGAAGGCGCGATCGATCTGCGCCAGTGCGGCTTCGAGGGCTTTCTGCCTGTCCATATTCGCTGCTTCCTTGTCGGAACCGATCAGTTTGAGCTGGGCTGCCATATGCCTTGTTTCCCTCTATGGTCAGAGAATGACGCAATCAACGTCGCTCTCCGTACATTGTTTGTTCCATGAGAACAAGAGGAGAACTCTTTAGTCCGCGGCGGCCAGAACCTCGCGCACTGAATCGAGAGTAAATGGCTTGATGAGGGTCAATGCCCGCGCATAATTTTCAGGCGGCGAACTGACATGGCCTCCCGTCGCAAGGATGAACGGAATTCCCCGCTCCGACAGCTTGTCCGCAACCGGCCAGCATTCATCGCGTCCTAAATTGACATCGAGTATCGCCAGATCGAACCCGCCCCGGTCCACCGAAGCCAGTGCGTCACCGATATTATCGGCAGTCCCGGCTGGGCTATGACCAAGGCTTTCGAGAAAATCCTCGAGCATCATCGCGATCAGCGGCTCATCTTCGATGATCAGAATGGAGCGGCCCGACATTTCGGTGACGGACATAACGGCTGATGCGCTGGATGGTCAATGACTTCTCACCGCTCTTTCGCCTGGGCGACAGTGTCGCGTGCGGCTTCACAAAGTTGCTGCACGGAGAAGGGCTTAGGCAGGAATGAGACATGCTCGATGCTGATCGATTGGCGGAGCTGCTCTTCGGCATATCCGGACATGAACAATATGGGCAGATCGGGGAACCGCTTGCGTGCATGACCTACCAGGGTTGGCCCATCCATCATCGGCATGACGACGTCCGATATGAGCAGATCGATCGTCTGACCTTCCTTCTCATTTGCCCCGAGGAGCTCAAGCGCTTCCTCGCCATTCGTGGCAGTAAGCACCTGATAGCCCTGGCGTGTGAGCGCACGTTCGGCCACCGCACGCACCATTGCCTCATCCTCCACCAGAAGGATCGTTCCAGTTCCCCAGAGCTCGGGAGATTTCGGCTTTGCGACGGGTGCGGCGGGCTCCTCCTTTTCCTTCTCGCTATGATGAACGGGAAGATAGATCGTGAAGGTAGTACCTTTGCCGACCACGGAATCGGCAAAGATGAAGCCGCCCGACTGTTTGACAATACCGTATACGGTGGAGAGGCCGAGCCCCGTGCCTTTGCCCACCTCCTTCGTGGTGAAAAACGGCTCGAAGATCTTTCCCAGCACGTCGCGGGGAATGCCGGTGCCGGTGTCGGAGACGCTGAGCGCGGTATAGTCGGCGGCGGGCAGAACGTCGCTGTCGATGCGGCGTGCTTCGGCCGCCGAGACGCCATAGGTCTGGAGCGTCAACACGCCGCCACCGGGCATCGCGTCGCGGGCATTGACGGCAAGGTTGACGATGACCTGCTCAAGCTGCCCCGGATCAGCGCGGACAGGGCCGAGATTGCGGCCATGCTTGACCTCGAGCTTTACGGTCTCGCCAAGCAAGCGCTTGAGCAGGTTGGAGATCTCGGAGATGACGTCGGGAAGCTGAAGGACCTGCGGGCGAAGCGTTTGCTGGCGCGAAAAAGCAAGCAGCTGGCGGGTCAGGCTCGCGGCACGATTGGAGTTGTGCTTGATCTGCTGGATGTCGTCATAATCGCTGTCGCCGGGCGTGTGGCGCATCATCATCAGGTCGCAATGCCCGATGATCGCAGTAAGAATATTGTTGAAGTCGTGCGCCACGCCGCCTGCGAGCTGCCCCACCGCCTGCATCTTGGTCGCCTGCGCGACCTGACGTTTGAGCCGGGATTCCTCGCTATTATCCTTGAGGCTCAGCAGAACAGCCGCATCTCCCAGGCCGCGTGCGGTGGCGATGGTGAGCGCGATCGGCTCTTCAGGCTTTTGGGTGAGGCGAATGGCGATGTCGCCGGCATGTGAACGGCCGGCGGCAAAGCGACGGATCGCTTCCGAGACGGCGGCCTTGTCCTCCTTCACGACCAAATCGCCGGGATAGACCGGTGCTTCGTCGGGGCCGACCGCAGCAACACGGCGGAAAGCGTCGTTCATGAACAGGAAGCGGCCATCGCGATCGACCAGGGCCAGCCCGAGCGGCAGCATCGCCAGCAGGCCCTGAATATGGATCGGCGCCGCAACCGCTTCGCTGCCCCCCGCGCCTCTCCCCAGCGGCTCGTCGAGCAGCAGGATCGCCACCGGTCCAGCTTCGAGCTGCGGACTGAGCGGAACCGCGATCAACCGCAGCGGGGAACCGTCCTCCCCTTCCCGCGAAAAGCGCAGCAATCGATCGGCGCCCTCGCAAATCGTCGACTGAAACGGCTCCCCGACCTCCGCTCCGGATCGCTCGTTGAGCGCTCCATTGGCCGCGAGCAGCAGACCAGTATTATCGACCAGAGCGATCATCAGCCCGGACCGGGCAAGCCGATCCCCGCCCTCGCCCTCGACGAACCGGAGGGCGGAACGCACCGCATGATCCTGTCCACGAGGCTGGAAATACCAGATCAGATAATCCTCGTTCGCTCCCGCACGAACGAGGCGAAGCACGAACTCGTTGCCGTTGGCGATCAACCCCTCGACCCTCGCCTCGCCATCGCGCCAGGCGTCACGGGCGGCGGCGGTAAGCCGGGCCTCCGCCGCCGCACCCAATCCAAGAGCAGGCGGCGCAGCCAGAGTACCCATATAGTCTTCGAACAGGCGATTGGCGGTGATGAGCTTGCCCAGCCGATCCGTGATCGCGATCGCCTCGCCTGCATCGTCGAGCAGCACGCTGAGCAAAGCCCGATCGGTCCGACGCATATCGTCGGCGGCCGCCGGCACGGGGCCTTCCGTCGTACGCCGCACAATCAGCCCAAATGCCACGACCGCGAACAATGTAGCCGCGCCCGCCAGCAGTGCCACGGCATTGTGCAACGCCAGCCACAGCAGCAGCAGTGACAGCAACGCCGCGACCGCGACAGCCGCATAAGCGAGGCGATCTTGTGCGTCCTTGCTGGAAAGGGACAGTTTTTCGCCTGGAACCGAAGCCATATTCAAACCCAGTACATCATCGCGGCGACTGCTCTGGGAGCCGGTGGGTCGCGCGGTGTCGCCATTTGTGACGAATCCACCACTGCCACAGCAGTGATGCGATGAAATAGCCCACAAGCGCCGCAACGGTACTGATGATCGCCAAGCCGGCAAAAAGCGCAGGCGCCGCATCGGACAGGAACCAGCCCAGATAAGCACTCAGCCCGGCATGATGCGTGTAGAGTTGTTGGAGCGTCGAGATATCGGCGTGGAGGCCGAGCAACGCATTGCCGACCCCGATCGAAGACAGAAGGATGAAGGGGGTTGTCAAAGGATTGCTGAGAAAGGTCATGACCACAGCCAAAGGCACATTGGCGCGGAACGGCAGCGATACCAGGATCGCGCCGATGATCTGCAGTCCCGGGATCATCAGGAAAATTCCGATGACGAGCCCGACCGCAACGCCGCGCGGCACCGAACGGCGATGAAAACGCCACAGGTCCGGGCGGAGCACCACATGCGCGATCGGGCGAAGCCAGCGCACATTCTCGAGCGATTCCCGCGTCGGCATGTTCGTATCGAACCAGCGTCGGCAATGGTCTAGCAGGCGGCTCTTCATCCCCGCTCCCGGAGCAGGCGCGCCTGCTCGCGCTTCCAATCCTTGGCCTTTTCCGTCTCGCGCTTGTCATGCATCTTCTTGCCGCGCGCGAGCGCGAGCTCGACCTTCGCCCGGCCTCTGGGATTGAAATAGATCGAAAGCGGAATGAGCGTCATGCCCTGGCGCGTAACCGCATTGCGTAGCTTGTCGATCTCGCGTTCGTGCAGCAACAGCTTGCGCGGCCGCTTGGGCTCGTGGTTGAAGCGGTTGCCGTGGCTGAACTCCGGCACATTGGCGTTCACCAGCCAGACCTCGTCCTCCTTCACTTCGGCATAGCTCTCCGCGATCGAGCCTTCGCCGAAGCGCAGCGACTTCACCTCGGTTCCAGTCAGCGCGATGCCGGCTTCGAAAAAATCATCGAGAAAATAGTCATAGCGCGCGCGCCGGTTCTCGGCGACGACCTTCACCTTTTCGAACGTCGGCGGATGCGGGCGAGCCATGCCCTAAATCCTCCCCGGGAGTGATAGGAGAGGATCTTTAGCAATAATGCTCACACTAACCCCGCATGCACGAGGGCTTCGTCAACGGCCTTGCGGCTGGCTTCGGACGGCCAGGTCATCGGCATGCGCAGATCGGCGGGGAAATCGGTCATGACACGGGTGAGCGCATATTTGACGGGGCCGGGTGAAGCATCGCTGAACAGGGCGCTGTGCAGCGGATAAAGGCGATCCTGTAGCGCGAGCGCGTCTTCCCAGCGTCCTTCCAGGCAAGCCGATTGGAACTGCGCGCACAGCTCAGGCGCGACATTGGCGGTGACCGAGATGCAACCCTTCGCCCCCATCGCCATCATGCCCAAGGTCATATCGTCATTGCCGGACAGTTGGCAGAAATCGGCCCCGCAGGCCAATCGCTGCGCCGATACGCGTTCGACTTTCCCGCTGGCATCCTTGATGCCGACAATGGTGGGCAGCTTGGCGAGTTCCGCCAATGTCGTAACCGCGATGTCGGTAACCGTGCGGGCCGGCACATTGTAGACGATGATCGGCAGGTCGCAATGTTCGGCGAGATAGCGGAAGTGCAGCAACAGACCGTCCTGGTTCGGGCGGTTATAATAAGGCAGCACGACGAGAGCGGCGTCGGCGCCCGCGGCCTTGGCGTGCTGCATATGCTCGAGCGCAACCTTGGTGTCGTTCGATCCGCAGCCGGCAATCACCGGCACCCGTCCCGCCGCCTGCTCCACGCAGACGGCTACGACATGGTTATGTTCCTCGATGGACATGGTGGCGCTTTCGCCGGTAGTCCCGCAGGGCACGAGCGCGCTGCTGCCCTTTTCTATTTGCCAGTCAACGAGTTTTCGGAACGTCTGCTCGTCAAAAGCTCCGTTGCGAAAAGGCGTCACAAGGGCAGGAATCGACCCGCTGAACATTCTCGTCTCCCTTCACCCGAGCGCGATTTCACGGCATAATAGTCCGCATGGATCGACGTTCGGACCGTCAACCGCCCCTTAAGAACGGCTCTGCCAGAAAGTCCAGCATGCTGCGTTATGCGCTTTATGCCTCGCCAGTGATTCTGTCTGCGGCGGCGCTTGCCGTCACGTTGACGCCGATGCTGCCCGACAGCGCTCAAATGACGAATATGGCCACGCCGACGCCATCGGCAAGTGCCCTGGACCTTACGCTCGCCAACTGGGATCGGCTGCGGCAGAGCGATTCGCTTGGCTTCAATGACTATGCGAGTTTCATCCTCGCCCATCCCGGCTGGCCCGGCGAAGCGCGCATGCGGCGGCTCGCGGAAATGAGGGCCGATCCCGCAACGGTGCCCGCCGCTCAGGTCGTGAGTTTTTTCACCCGCTATCCTCCCAAGGGCGCGACCGCCAAGGCCTATTACGCAGAGGCGCTGGCGCTGACCGGGCACGATGGGGAGGCGCTGCAGGCGGCGCGTGCGGCATGGGCCGGCGGCACGTTCGCGCCGGACGTCGAGCTGCGGCTGACGAGCCGCTTCGGCACGCGTTTGACGGCGACCGATCAGGATCGGCGGATGGAGCGGTTGCTTGCCGATCATTCGCTGTCCGCTGCGCAGCGGCAGCTCCCGCTCGTAACTTCGGCCCGTCGCCCGCTTTATGAAGCGCGACTCGCGTTGCAGATGGACAGGCCCGACGCGCCCGAGGCTTTTCCTGGCGGCCTTGCCGATCCCGGCTTCGTGGTCGATCGGGCGCAATGGCTCAATGACGTCGGCCGTTGGTCGGACGCGCGAACAGCTTTGAGCCAGCCGATGGCGTTGGACGCGCCGCCGCTCGATCCGCGCAAATGGCTCGCAATACTGCTCAAGTTCGCGAATGACGCCAGCAATGACAACCAGGCATCGCTGGTTTTCGGCATTGCGTCGAATGCCGACAAAGCCTTTCCAGCGGGCACGGTCATTCGCGATGCCGACCTGGACGTCCGCGACGTTTATACCAGCCTCGTCTGGCTGGGCGGGCAGATGGCGTTGCGCAACCTTGGCCGGCCGCGCGACGCCATGACCCTTTTCGCGCGCTATGCCAATGCGGCCAAGACACCGCAGACCCAGGCGAAAGGACTGTATTGGGCAGGTCGTTCGGCATTGGCGGCGGGCGACGATACGCAAGCGAGGAGCTATTTCACCGCCGCCGCAGCCCATGGCGATCAATTCTATGGGCAGCTTGCAGCCGAACGCATTGGTCAGCCGGTCGGTGTCATCCCGCAGCCCTTGCCGGTGGAGGTGACGGGCGCGGCGCGTGCGTCCTTTGAAGCGAGCGAACTCGTGCAGGCGACCAAGCGGCTTGGGGCGCAGGGCCGCTGGAAGGACCAGACCGTGTTCCTGCGTACCATCGCGCAGAATGTCGAGACCGACGTCGATCATGTGCTTGCGGGCGATCTGGCACGAGAGATCGCCCGGCCCGACCTGGGGGTGATGGTCTCACGCAACTGGCGCAACAATAATGGCGGCGATCCGATCCGCGTAGGCTTTCCCGAAGTCAGCGTGCCAGCGATCCAGCAGCGCCAATGGACGATGATCCATGCCATCGCGCGGCAGGAGAGCCAGTTCGATCGCCAGATCGTCAGCCCCGCCGGTGCGCGCGGCCTGATGCAACTCATGCCGAACACGGCGCGCGACACGGCCGGCAAGATGGGCATGGATTATGATTTCGACAGGCTGACGAACGATCCCACCTACAATATCATGCTGGGATCGACCTATTTCGCCAATCTGCTGGACGGCTTTGGCGGCAACTATGTGCTTGCAATCGCAGCCTATAATGCTGGCCCGGGCAATGTTCGCAAATGGATCGCAGCCAATGGCGATCCGCGTATGCCGGGCACCGATGTGATCGACTGGATCGAGCGTATCCCCATCAGCGAAACGCGCGGTTACGTCCAGCATGTGCTCGAAAATGCAGTGGTGTACGACAATCTGAACCCTTCGACCGCCATCATGCCCCGGCAGAATCGGCTCTCGGCCTATCTCGGGAAGAGCAATCCCGGCTGATGGACGAGCAACCAAATTACATCACGCCCGAAGGCTTCGCTAAGCTCCGGGCGCGTTACCAGCAATTGTTCGGCGAGGAGCGGCCGCGGCTCGTCGAGACGATCAGCTGGGCCGCCGGTAACGGCGATCGTTCCGAAAATGGCGACTATATCTATGGCCGCAAAAAGCTGCGCGAGGTCGACCGCGAGCTCAACTGGCTTTCGCGGCGGATGAAGGAAGCCAAGGTGATCGACCCTGCCGCCCAGCCGGACCGCAGCCGTGCCTGGTTCGGCGCGACGGTCACGATCGTCGATGAGGATGACAATGAGCGGACCGTGACGCTTGTCGGCGAAGATGAAGCTGACGCGGGCAGCGGGCGGATAAGTTGGAAAAGCCCGCTTGCGCGCGCCTTACGCGGGGCTGCCGTCGGCGACGTGCGGCGGGTGCACCTGCCAGCAGGATCCAAAGACCATGAGGTGATGGAAATAGCCTATCCAGAGCTGGCCACGTAACGGTGCGGACGACATGTAGCTAATGGGGGCCAGGCGACTCCTCAAGAAGAGGTCGGCTGATGACGAGCCGGAACGACCAACAGGAAATCCGAATCGCCTCCATTTGGTTCGAGTAGGCTTCGAGCCTGTCGAGAAGGCGTATCGAGAATTCCGGCTGAGCTTTCTCGACCTCGGTTCTCGACGGGCTCGAACCTTTGCTCGAAACAAACGGCTCAAATTGAAGGCACGTCGCTTCAGTCGAAAGCCGACAATCAAAGCTGAAGCCGAGCTCCAGTTTCGAAATCGTCGACCAGCATCCTTGCGATCGCTTCACCTACCATCGCCGGCTGCTTGAGGGTTGCTGGATCCTCGCCAGGATAAGCTTTCGCTCGCATTTTCGTGGCGGTCGCGCCGGGGTTGATGATGGCGGCACGCACCTTGCTGATGTTGGCGATCTCCTGGGCATAAGCCTGCGTCAGATTTTCGAGGGCAGCTTTCGATGCTCCATAGGCGCCCCAATAGGCGCGCGGGTTCTGCGCAACGCTACTTGTGATCGCGATCAGGCGGCCCTGCTCGCTGGCGCGCAGCAAAGGATCGAACGCTGCAATCAGCGCAGCTTGAGCACCGACATTGAGCGTGAGCAGCTGCGCGAACTCCTTCGCGTCGACGGCCGCGACCGGCGCGAGCGTACCGAGCATCGCAGCATTGAGAATAAGGATATCGAGCTTTTCCCAGCGTTGAGCGATTGCGTTGGCAAGCCGCCCGATGCTGTCGCCGTCGATCAGATCCAATGGGGCGATCGTGGCAGCTCCGCCGGCCCGGTGAATCCGCTCTTCAACCTCCTCAAGGCCACCGGTCGTGCGGGCTGTCAGGATGACATGCGCGCCCTGCCCGGCCAATGCCTCGGCTGTCGCGGCGCCGATCCCGCGCGAAGCTCCGGTGATGAGCGCGATACGGTTGGCAAGCGGTTTGGCAGACTCGGGCAATCCAATCTCCGTTCGGTGCAGCGATGTCGAGAAATTTGAGCGGGCGAAGCTTCATCCGCGCGAACGCAATATTGGATCAGCTCGCCATCCGCTCTGCGAGCAGCGAAAGCTGATCGACCGGCTCAACCTCTTCCCGGTCGGTCAGATGAGTGGGATAGTCGCCCGTGAAGCAGGCATCGCAATATTGCGGCTGCCCTTCGTCGCGCATGTCCTCGCCCAGCGCTTTGTAAAGCCCATCGACCGATATGAAGGCCAAACTATCGGCGCCGATGAAGTCGGACATCTGAGCCACGGTCATCTGCGCCGCGAGCAGCTTGGCGCGCTCCGGCGTGTCCACCCCGTAGAAACAGCTGTGCCGGGTCGGCGGGCTCGCGATGCGCAGATGCACTTCGCGGGCGCCCGCGTCCCGCATCATCTGAATGATCTTCACGCTGGTGGTCCCGCGAACGATCGAGTCGTCGATCAGCACGATCCGCTGTCCATCGATCAGCGCCTTGTTGGCGTTGTGCTTCAACTTCACGCCGAGATGGCGGACCTGATCGCCCGGCTGGATGAATGTGCGCCCGACATAATGCGAACGGATGATGCCGAGTTCGAAGGGGATGCCCGATTGCTGGGCGTAGCCGATCGCGGCAGGCGTACCCGAATCGGGAACAGGAATGACATAATCGGCGTCCACCGACGCTTCGATCGCAAGCTGGGCGCCGATCTTCTTGCGCACCGAATAGACCGAGGAGCCGTCGACGATCGAATCAGGCCGCGAAAAATAGACATGCTCGAAGATGCATGGGCGCGGACGCACCGGTGCGAACGGCCGAATCGAGCGCAAGCCCTGATCGGAGACGATCACCAGTTCGCCCGGCTCGACATGGCGGAGGAACGTGGCGCCGACCACGTCGAGCGCAACGGTTTCGGAAGCGAAGATATAGGCGTCACCAACCCGCCCCATGACCAGCGGACGGATCCCGAGCGGATCGCGGCACGCGATCATGCCTTCAGGGGTCATCACGATCAGCGAATAGGCGCCCTCGATCTGCTTGAGCGCATCGATGAACCTGTCGAGCAGCGTCCGGTAGCTCGAGGTCGCGACGAGGTGGATGATCGCCTCCGTATCGGAGGTCGATTGAAAGATCGATCCGCGGCGAACAAGCTCGCGGCGCAGCTTCATCGCGTTCGAGAGATTGCCGTTGTGCGCGATGGCGAAGCCGCCCGAGGAGAGCTCGGCAAAGAGCGGCTGAACGTTGCGAAGCGCCGTCTCTCCGGTGGTGGAATAGCGCACGTGGCCGCACGCGATTTCGCCGGGCAAGGCTCGAATCACCTCGTCGCGATCGAAATTGCCTGCGACGTGGCCCATCGCGCGATGGGTATGGAACTGTTTACCATCGAAACTGGTTATGCCTGCCGCTTCCTGACCACGGTGCTGAAGGGCGTGCAACCCCAGCGCGACCATGGCAGCTGCGCTTTGCGCGCCCCAAATGCCGAAAATGCCGCACTCCTCGCGCAGCTTGTCATCATCGAACGGGTTGGTCGTGAGCATCGTCGGTCCCATATGGGGCTGGCTGATGCGCGGCATATAGGGATTAGGAATGGCTTTGTCGCCCCTTTGTAACATTTATCCTGGGATC
>CBFRWL010000058.1:0-10886 GCA_965727025.1 uncultured Sphingomonas sp. | reverse complement strand
AGCGACAGGAGCATTCCCGCAACCTATGCCCGTGCCTATGCCTATCACCGCGCGGCCTATCCGGAGAAGGCCAATGCCGAGGCCGATGCACTGGTCTCCGCCGCGCCGCACGATCCCTATTTCCTTGAGCTCAAAGGACAAATCCTGCTGGAAGGTGGCAAACCGAGGGACGCCATCCCGGCGCTTCGTGAGGCGGTGGCACGATCCAACAACCAGCCGCTGATTTCCGCCCTGCTCGGTCACGCGCTGATATCGACCGAAGATCCCTCCTATTTCGAAGAGGCGCGCAAGGTGCTTCGCATAGCGGTCGAGCGCGACAATCAGAATCCGGACGCCTGGTATCAGCTCGGCATCATCTACGACCGCGAAGGCGATCATGCGCGCGCGTCGCTCGCTACCGCGGAGCGCTATAATCTGATCGGGCAACCGCAACTGGCGCTAGGGCCGGCGGAAATGGCGGAGCAATCCTTGCCAAAGGGATCGCCGGACTGGCTAAGAGCGCAGGATATCGCGATGGTGTCCAAGACCGCCGTTCAGGACAAGAAGAAGCGCAAATGACAATTGTGCAACGATCGCAACGGGCTCTCCTCCTCGCGGGCCTCGGTGGCGTCATCATCGGCGGGGCAGCTGTCGCGCTTGTCAAGGGCGCGATGTTCGGCGGCGATCGGGCAGGCACCGAGGCCATCGTCCACGATTATATATTGAACCATCCCGAAATTCTGCCCGAAGCCATGAAACGGCTCCAGGCGCGGGAAACCAGCAATCTGGTTGGAACCCATCGGCTGGCCCTTGAAACGCCGTTCCAGGGCGCGTGGGCCGGCGCTCCGAAGGGCGACGTCACGCTCGTGATGTTCACTGACTATAGCTGCGGCTTCTGCCGCGCCAGCGTGGCGGACGTCGATCGCTTGCTGGCCACCGATCGCAAGCTGAAGGTGGTCTGGCGCGAGATCCCCATCCTCGGCCCCGGTAGCGAAGCGGCGGCACGGGTGGCGCTCGCCGCCGCCGGCCAAGGCCGCTATCTCGATTTCCACCGCCGCATGTTCGCGGCTGGCGCGCCCGATCCGGAAACGCTCGCGCGGGTGCAGAAGCAATCGGGTGTCGCACCCGTTTCGATTGCCGACAAGACGATCCAGCAGGAACTCGAAACCAACCTCTCGTTGGCGCGCGCGCTGGGCCTGACCGGAACGCCGACATTCGTCATCGGCGATCGCATCCTGCAGGGCGCCGTTGGCTATCAGGCGCTCAAGGATGCCGTCGAAGAAGCACGAAAAACGCCTTCCTCGACGTAGCAGAGCTTAAAGGATCTCTTTGACCCTATCCTGCGGACGGCAAAGGCGCACGCCCTTCTCGGTTTCGACCAGCGGGCGCTCGATCAGAATGGGATTGGCGATCATGGCGTCGAGGATCGCGTCATCCGATGCCTCAAGCAACGGCTTTGCTTCGTCCTGTTTGGCACGCAAGCCCTGTCGCGGCGTCATTCCAGCCTTGTTGTAGAGGCCCGCAAGCTGATCGCGGGTCGGCGGGTGCTTGAGATATTCGATCACCTCGACGTCCACGCCCGGTGTGCCGCGCAATATCTCCAGGGTTTTGCGCGAGGTGCCGCAATTGGGATTGTGCCAGATGGTTGCCCTCATGCGTCCGCGTCCCTTGCGAGCCACTGCTCAAGCCATTTGATCGTATAATCCCCGGCGAGAAATTCCGGATTGTCGACCAGCTTTTGATGAAGGGGGATGGTCGTCTTGACGCCGGTGACCACAAATTCCTCCAGCGCGCGCTTGAGCCGTCGGATGCAGCCTTCGCGGTCGCGACCATAAACGATCAGCTTGGCGATCATGCTGTCGTAATAAGGCGGGATGCGATAACCCGAGTACAGCCCGCTATCGACGCGGACATGCATGCCCCCCGGTGGATGATAATGGGTAACGACGCCGGGCGATGGCGCGAACGTCGCAGGATCTTCAGCGTTGATGCGGCATTCGATCGCGTGCCCGCGAAATTCGAGATCCTCCTGCTTCACTGATAGCGGCAAGCCGTCGGCAACCCGGATCTGCTCGCGAACCAGATCAAGGCCGGTGATCGCTTCCGTCACCGGATGCTCCACCTGCAGCCGCGTGTTCATTTCGATGAAGTAGAATTGGCCATTCTCATACAGGAACTCGATCGTTCCCGCCCCGCGATAGCCCATGTCCGCCATGGCCTTTGCCACGAGCGTACCCATTTGCTCGCGCTGGGCATGGCTGATGACGGGCGACGGCGCCTCCTCCAGCACTTTCTGGTGACGCCGTTGCAGCGAGCAATCGCGCTCGCCGACATGAATGGCATTGCCCCGCCCGTCACCGAACACCTGGAATTCGATATGGCGCGGATCACCCAGATATTTTTCCATGTAGACGGTATCGTCGCCGAACGCGGCCTTGGCTTCGGACCCCGCCTGGGCGATCGCCGCCTCGAGCTGGGCGGCATCCGGCACCACCTTCATGCCGCGCCCGCCGCCGCCCGAAGCCGCCTTGATCAGCACGGGATAGCCGATCTCTTCGGCGACCTTTCTCGCCTCGGCGATGGTCCGGATCGGCCCGTCGGAGCCGGGCACCAGCGGCAGGCCGAGCGCAGCCGCCGTCCGCTTCGCTTCGACCTTGTCGCCCATCGTCCGGATATGTTCGGGCTTGGGGCCGATCCAGATGATGTTGTGAAGCTCGACGATCTCAGCGAAGCGGGCATTCTCGCTGAGAAACCCATAGCCCGGGTGAATTGCGTCCGCGCCTGATATTTCGGCAGCCGATATGATCGCCGGGATGTTCAAATAGCTTTCGGACGCTGGCGGTGGCCCGATACAAATCGCCTGGTCGGCCAGCCGCACATGCATGGCGTCGGTGTCGGCGGTAGAATGGACCGCGACGGTTTTGATGCCCATTTCATGGCAGGCGCGATGGATGCGCAACGCGATCTCGCCGCGATTGGCGATCAACACTTTCTGGATGGCCATCGCCGTCTGCCCTATTCGACTATGACGAGCGGCTGATCGAACTCGACGGGCTGGCCATTTTCCACCAGCAGCGCTTTGACCGTGCCCGCGCGGGGCGAGACGATGTTGTTCATCACCTTCATCGCTTCGACGATCAACAATGTATCGCCGGCCGCGATCTTGTCGCCCACGCCCACGAAGGGTGAGGCTTCGGGATTGGGCGTGAGATAGGCAGTTCCCACCATCGGCGATTTCACCGTTCCGGGATGATCCGCCGCCGGCGTCTGCACGCTGGCCGGGGAAGCTGCGGCGACGGCCGGGGCCGCCGCGTACTGCGGAGCCGGAGGCGCGAAAGCAACCGCAGCCTGCGCCTTGCGCGCGACCCGGATGCGCCGGTCGCCATCCTGAACCTCGATTTCGGTGAGCTTCGTTTCGTCGAGCAGTTCGGCGAGCTCGCGGACGAGATCGGCTTCGATCTGCATCGCTCCGCTTGGCTTATCGCTCATCAAGACCCCTTTTCATTGTTGAAACGGCACGCCAAAGCGCCGCTACTGTCAGAGACTCGCCGCCGCGTCCAGCGCGAGCAAGTAAGAGGTTGCGCCAAACCCCGCGATCGTGCCTTTCGCCGCAGAGCCGACGAAGCTCCGGTGCCGGAACGCTTCACGGGCGTGCGGGTTCGACAAATGAACCTCGATCACCGGCACCGCGATCGACTTTATGGCGTCATGAAGCGCAACCGATGTGTGCGTAAATCCCCCCGGATTCATGATCACGGCCTTGACGCGGCGCGCGTTGGCTTCGTGCAGCCAATCGATGAGATGGCCTTCGTGATTGGACTGCCGCATATCGATCGACAGGCCCTTGTCGCGCGCACGATCGTCCAGCCGCCCGGCAATATCGTCCAGCGTATCGGAGCCATAGATCTCTGGCTCGCGCAGGCCCAGCAGGTTGAGATTGGGACCGTTCAGCACGAACACCATATCTGCATCAGCCATCGAGAAGCCTTCCGGTTGCGGCGATCAGGTGCTGCCCCCTATATGGTCGTTGACGCGAAAGCGCAAAATCATCGAAAGACATCATGATTACCGATCAAACCATCTCCATCCGCGTCAATGGCGAGCATCGCCGCCTCGCCACCGGGCTTTCGTTGGCCGATCTGGCGCGCGAGCTTGGACTTGAGCCCAGCAAGGTCGCGGTCGAACGCAATCTTGCGGTGGTACCACGCTCGACGCTGGCACAGGTGATGCTGGAAGATGGCGATGACATCGAAATCGTGCATTTCGTGGGCGGCGGCGATCATGCCGCAGCGCTGGACGACGACAGCTGGACGGTGGCCGGCAGGACCTTCCGCTCGCGGCTGATCGTCGGCACCGGCAAATATAAGGATTTCGCCCAGAACGCCGCCGCAGTCGCGGCATCCGGCGCCGAGATCGTGACGGTGGCTGTCCGCCGGGTCAATATTTCGGATCCCAAGGCGCCGATGCTGACCGATTTCATCGATCCCGCGAAGATCACTTACCTTCCCAACACCGCTGGCTGCTTCACGGCGGACGAGGCGATCCGCACCTTGCGGCTGGCGCGCGAGGCGGGTGGCTGGGATCTGGTGAAGCTCGAAGTGCTGGGAGAGGCCAAGACGCTCTATCCCGATATGCGCGAAACGCTGCGCGCGACCGAGACGTTGGCCAGCGAAGGCTTCAAGCCGATGGTCTATTGCGTGGACGATCCCATTGCCGCCAAGCAGCTTGAAGAGGCCGGGGCGGTTGCGGTGATGCCGCTCGGCGCGCCGATCGGATCGGGCCTTGGCATCCAGAACAAGGTTACGATCCGCCTGATCGTGGAAGGCGCCAAGGTGCCGGTGCTCGTGGACGCGGGCGTCGGCACGGCATCGGATGCGGCGGCGGCGATGGAGCTTGGCTGCGACGGCGTGCTGATGAATACCGCCATCGCGGAGGCCAAGCACCCGGTAATGATGGCGGCCGCGATGAAGGCGGCGGTCGAGGCTGGGCGGCTCGCCTATCGCGCAGGCCGCATGGGCCGCCGCCTCTATGCCGATCCATCGAGCCCGCTCGCCGGATTGATTTAGCCGTCCAGCACCGTTTCGGTTCGCCGCAGGCTCGTTTCCGTTGCAAATCGCGATTGCATAAATTGCGATTGCATAAACCGCATCTGCAATTGACGCCGAATATGCACAGCAAGCACAGCGGCTTCCAACGACTCGACAAGCGACAGGGAGGCTCGGATTGCGCAAAATCTATCCTGATGCGGCGGCGGCGCTGGATGGCCTGCTATTTGACGGGATGACGATCTGCTCTGGGGGCTTCGGGCTTTGCGGCGTCCCCGAAAGGCTGATCGATGCGATCCAGGCATCGGGCGTCAAGAACCTTACCTGCGTCTCCAACAATGCCGGCATCGACGGAGAAGGTCTGGGCAAGCTGCTGCGCAGCCGCCAGATCAGGAAAATGATCTCCTCTTATGTGGGGGAAAACAAGGAATTCGAGCGCCAATATCTGGCTGGCGAACTTGAGGTCGAGTTCTGCCCGCAAGGCACGCTCGCCGAGCGATGCCGCGCTGGCGGCGCAGGTATTCCCGGTTTCTACACCAAGACGGGCGTCGGCACGCAGGTCCAGGAGGGCAAGGAGACCAAGGAATTCGACGGCGAGACCTATGTGCTCGAACGCGGCATTCGCGCCGATCTTTCGATCATCAAAGGCTGGAAGGCGGATGAAGCGGGCAACCTGATCTTCCGCAAGACCGCGCGCAACTTCAACCAGCCGATGGCTACCGCCAGCTACAATACAGTGGCCGAAGTCGAGGAAATCGTGCCGGTAGGCAGCCTCGAGCCCGACTGCGTCCATGTGCCCGGCATTTTCATCAAGCGCCTGGTGTTGGGTGCGCCCTACGAGAAGAAGATCGAATTCCGCACGACGCGCGCTCGGGAGGCCGCATAATGGCGACGCAGGACATGGTGAAAGGCTGGACCCGTGACGAGATGGCGGCCCGTGCCGCCAGGGAGCTCCAGGATGGCTTCTACGTGAATCTCGGCATCGGCATTCCGACCTTGGTGGCCAATCACATTCCGCAGGGCGTGGAGGTGACGCTGCAATCCGAGAATGGGATGCTGGGTATCGGACCGTTCCCTTATGAGGACGAGGTCGATCCCGATCTGATCAATGCCGGCAAGCAGACGATCAGCCAGCTGCCCTCTTCCAGCTTCTTCTCCTCGGCCGATAGTTTCGCGATGATTCGCGGCGGCCATATCGATTTGACCGTGCTCGGCGCGATGGAAGTCAGCGAAGGCGGCGACATCGCCAACTGGATGATCCCGGGCAAGATGATCAAGGGCATGGGCGGCGCGATGGATCTTGTCGCCGGCGTCAAGCGCGTGATCGTCGTCATGGAGCATACGTCCAAGAACGGTGATCCCAAGTTCATCCCGGCCTGTACATTGCCGCTGACCGGCAAGAATGTGGTCGACATGGTCATCACCGATCTTGCCGTGTTCAAGCGGCCCGACCACCAAAGCCCGTTCGCGCTTGTCGAGATGGCGCCGGGTGTCACCGTCGACGAGATCAAGGCGAAGACCACCGCGCATTTCATAAGCTGAGGGCAAGGGCGGCCATCCCGTGGTGACGGAGCGGCATCGCTCCGCTATCGCTCGTGCATGAACCATCATCATCAGCCGGCCGGGGCGGCTGCGGAGAATTGGCGAACGAGCATGGGCCGCTATTTGCGCCCGCGGCCTCTGCTCGCCTTTCTTCTCGGAATCTCGAGCGGGTTTCCGCTGACGCTGCTGCTCGCAACGATGACCTATTGGCTGTCGAAAATCGGCATCGACAAGAAAACGATCGGTTTCGCGATCGCCCTGGGGACACCCTATACGCTGAAATTCCTGTGGGCGCCGCTGATCGACGGGATCTCGCTGCCGGTGCTCACGCGGATTTTCGGCCAGCGTCGTGCATGGCTCCTGTTCGTGCAGGCGTTGCTGGCGATCGCGATCATCCAGCTCGGGGCAAGCGATCCGCTTCACCATATCGGCCGCTTCGCCTTCTGGGGATTGGTGGTCGCCTTCCTTGGGGCCACCCAGGACATCGTGATCGACGCCTATCGGATCGAGATGCTGCCCGATGACGAGCTTGCGCAAGGCACCGCCACCAACCAGGTAGGCTACCGCACCGGCAATTTACTGGCGGGCGCGGGCACCGTCTGGCTGGCATCGACGGAAGGCGCGGGCCTCGGCTGGTCTGCGGCCTATGCGCTGAGCGCCGCCCTCGTCATTCCCGGCGCGCTGGCGGCATTGGCGATCGGCCCAGGCAAGCGCACCGCGGTGGACGAACCCTTCACCTTCGCGGCATTTCGGCATTTTCTCAGGCACAACGTCGTTGCGCCGTTCGTCGATTTCTTCCGCAGGCCAGGCGCGCTTGTGATCCTGCTCTTCGTCCTCACCTACAAGCTGGGGGATGCGGTCGGGCAGAACATGCTGAGCCCGATGATCGTCGATCGCGGCTTCACCGATACCGACTATATCGCCATCAACAAGCTGGTCGGCTTCTGGGCGCTGGTGGTCGGATCGCTGGTCGCCGGCGCGCTGATCGCGCGGTTCGGCATGGCGCGATTGCTGTTTGGCGCCGGGGTCATCATGTCGGGCGCGAATTTGCTGTTCGCGCTGGTGGCGACGAGCGACCGTTCGATCGCGCTGCTGACCTTGGCTGTCGGGGTCGAAAACCTGTTTGCGGCCATCAGCCTGACCGTCTTCGCCACCTATCTATCCGGTCTTTCCTCCACCGCATTTACCGCCACCCAATATGCGCTGCTTTCAAGTGTCGCCGCCGTGGGCCGCACCTTCGCGACCACCCCTTCCGGCTATATTGCAACCGCCTTGGGCTGGCCGGGCTTCTATGTGTTCGCCGCCTGCCTCGCGGCACCGGGGCTTCTGTTTCTCTGGCTGATGCTCAGGGCGGGCTTTGTGAGCGACACCATTCGCCAACGCGGCGTGGAAGGAACCGGGAGCGAAGAACGGCGATCTGCAACCGATTGACTGTCAGTCAACCGGAAGACCGGCCTCGCCAAGCGCGTGCACAGAAAGCGGATGGCCCAGATCGGCACAGGCTTGGCCCACAGCCTGCGCGCTTGAAAGAGCGCCAAGCGCGTGTTCGACGGCCAGCAATTGGCAGAGCCTGGCATGCACGAAAGCTGGCCGCTCGCACGCCAAGCTGATGACCAGCAGCAGCTCTGCTTCAGCCAATGTCGCACGGGGACAGCAGCATGGCCCGACGACCAGCTGGCGTCGCGACACGCGCGCCAGTTCCGCCATTAATGCGCGGAGCAACAGCAATGGACGCCGCGAGCGGGAGCCGAACAGCGACAGCATGGCATGGGCGGCGAAAGCATCATTGAGCCCGCCCACCGCGATCTTGCGGATCGCGTAGATAAGCGTTCGCGCCACAGGATTTTGCGGAATCGGATAGACGAGCAGCGAATGGGATTGAGCTTCAGCCATATAAGGTTCCTCCACACTGCTCGGCAGAGAAACATAATCGATAATGATAATCAATCTCAATTATGTCGGCAGGGTTCCATTCGCCGCGAGCACGGTGCCGGCAAGATAAAGCGAGCCGCCGATCAGGACGACGGGAGGGTGCGCGCGATCGGCATGGTGGCTGATCCATTCGAGCGCCGATACCGGATCGGTCGCGGCAAATGCCGTCAGCCCATTGGCGCGTGCCGCAGCCGCAAGCTGCGCCGGATCATGATAGGGGTGATCAGGAACCGGCACGGTGTGCACGGTGGCGGTCCGGCCGCTGAACGGCTTGAGATAGCCGCCCGCATCCTTGTTCTGGAGCAGGCCCAGGATGATGTGAAATGGCCGCCCTGCTTCGACATGACCACGAAAGAAATCGGAAACGGCCCGGCCCGCAGCCGGGTTGTGGCCGCCGTCGATCCATAATTCGCTGCCGCGCGGAAGCTGGTCGAGCAGCGCGCCTTCGTGGAGCTGCTGGAGCCGTGCCGGCCAATCCGCCCAGCCCATCGCCGCCCTGATGGCCGAGTCTGGGATGTGAAGAACCCGCTGATGGCGCAGCATCGCTACGGCCAGCCCGGCATTTAATGCCTGGTGCGCGCCGGGCAGCCGCGGCAGCGGGAGATCGAGCCGTCCATCCTCGTCGCGGTAATGGAGCTGCTGCTGGTAGACGGCGGCATCCCATCCGCCCCCCTTCGGAAACCAGCTGGCTCCGGCTCGCGCCGCCGCCTCGCCGATGATTTCGGCTATCGTCGCGGGATAGTGAAGCGTCACGAGCGGCGCTCCAGCCTTGGCGATACCAGCCTTTTCGCCCGCGATCGCTTCGAGCCGGTCGCCAAGGAATGTCTGATGATCGAGCGCCAGCTGAGCAATGCCACAAACCGCCGGATGTTCGATGACATTGGTGGCATCGAGCCGCCCGCCCAGCCCGACCTCGACCACGCAGGCATCCGCCGGCACGCGTGCGAAGGCAAGAAAGGCGGCAGCGGTGGTGGCTTCGAAGAAGCTCGGCTCGATATCGCCGGCAACCCCGAGCACCTCGGCAAGCAGATCGGCCAGCCAGGCATCTTCGATCAGCTGATCCGCGACCCGAATACGCTCGTTGAAGCGCACGAGATGGGGGCTGGTGTAGACGTGGACGCGCCGGCCCGAAGCCTCCAGCGCTGCACGCACGAAGGCGCAGGTCGAGCCTTTGCCATTGGTGCCGGCGACATGAAAAATGGGTGGCAGATCGCGCTGCGGATTGCCAAGTCGATCGAGCAGACGGGTGATCCGTTCCAGCCCCAACACATCGCGGCCCGGCGACAGCTTCGCCAGCCGATCAAGCTGGCGCTGCACGGCAGGATCAGCGCTGCGCGCGTGATCGGCCATGTCAGGCCGCCCGACGCTCCGGGCAGAGATAAGCGATTACCCGCGCCAGCTCGCTGCGCAGCTTGTGGCGATGAACCACCATGTCCAGCATGCCGTGCTCAAGCAGATATTCGGCGCGCTGAAATCCTTCCGGAAGCTTTTCGCGGATCGTCGATTCGATGACGCGCTGCCCCGCGAACCCGATCAGCGCACCCGGCTCGGCGATCTGAATATCGCCCAGCATGGCATAGCTGGCGGTGACACCGCCGGTCGTCGGATCGGTCATCACGACGATATAGGGCAGCCCGGCTTCGCGCAGCTTGGCAATCGCTACCGTCGTCTTCGGCATCTGCATGAGCGACAATATGCCCTCCTGCATGCGTGCACCGCCGGCTGCGGTGAAGATGATATAGGGGCAACGTTCGGCGAGCGCCGCCTCGACGCCCGCGACGAAGGCCGCGCCTACGGCCATTCCCATCGATCCGCCCATGAAAGCGAAATCCTGCACGCCGACGACGGCCCGGTAGCCTTCGATCTTGCCCTTGGCATTGACGAGCGCGTCCGGCTCGCCGGTCTCGGCTCGGGCCGCCTTGATCCTGTCTGCGTAGCGCTTGCTATCCCTGAACTTGAGCGGATCTTCGCGCACCTGCGGCGCCGGCAGCGGCACATGCACGCCGCCATCGAATAGGTCGCTGAAGCGCTGATCGGGTCCGATCCGCCCATGATGATCGCATTTCGGGCAGACCGACTGGTTCTCCTCATATTCCTTGACGAAGATCATCTGCCCGCAAGAGGGACATTTGTGCCAAAGATTTTCCGGCGTCTCGCGCTTGGTGATGGCGGCGAGGGTGTTCCGGACGCGCGTGAACCAATTCATGCTGCGATCTCCTTCTGCGCCGATCGGATCGCGGCAGCGAGACCGGCGATATAATCGCGAACCGGCGCCGCGGCATTGGCGGCATGTTCGCCGACAAGATCGACGATGGCGGAACCGACGACGACGCCATCCGCCACCCGCCCGATCGCAGCCGCCTGTTCGGGCGTGCGCACGCCAAAGCC
>CBFRWL010000057.1:0-11201 GCA_965727025.1 uncultured Sphingomonas sp. | reverse complement strand
CGCGGCTACAATCTGCTCGCACCCGAGCCACGCGGCTCGTTCAAGGCGGAAGCGATCGCAATTGAGGCGCAGCGGCCGGCAGCCGATGCCTTTGCCGCCATTGCCGAGTCTTGCATTCGCCAATTTCGCCGCAACGAGAAGCTTCTGCTGAAAGACAACCAGGTCGACCCGCTCCATCAGGCGCGGGTGGGCTTGAGGCGTTTGCGATCGGCCTTTTCGGCCTTCGCGCCCCTGATAAGCGTTGATGAGCGCGCCGATCTCTTCAACGCCGAATTGCGCTGGCTGGCGCGCGTGCTGGGGGACGTCCGCGATCTCGACGTCCTCATCCCTTCCCTCACGAGCACCACGCAGAAAAAACTGATCGAGGCCCGAGAACGAGCAATGGCGCAGGCGCGCGAACAACTCTGTTCGGCGCGTACACGGCTTCTCATGCTCGATCTAGCGGAATGGCTTGCCATTGGGGCATGGCGATTGCACCCGGCAGATGCCGCTTTCCTTCAGCGGCCGGTTGCCGAGGTGGCTCATGATATTCTGCGCAAGCAGCGCCGCCGCCTCTCCAAGAGGGGCGAAAATCTTCGGCATCTTTCGGACGAACACCGTCATGAGGTCCGCAAGCAGGCAAAACGCCTTCGCTACACTGCGGAGTTTTTCGCCGCACTCTACCCCGATGGCACGACACATCACCGCTACAAAAAATTTCTCTCAGCCTTGGAAAAGCTGCAGGATCATCTCGGCGCGCTGAACGATATCGCCACCCTGCCCGTCATTTTCGCCCGCTACGACGTCGAACCACCTGATACCGCCTCCCACAAGAAGGACCGCGCTCATGAACTCAAACGCGCCGAGAAAGCCTTCAAGATGCTGAGGGATGCCGAACCCTTCTGGTGATCAACATGTCGATCCACGTCTGCGGCGATCAGAATGGTCGGACGATGACGAGGATGACGATGACCGCAGTCGCAACGCCCGGCAGCTCGTTCATGATGCGCAACGCCTTGTCGCTCCTCGGGCGATAACCACGCGCCAGCTTTTTTCCATAGCCGACCGCCCAGCCGTGAAAGGCCGACAGCAGCAGCACGGTGGCAAATTTCGCCTGGAACCAGCCGACGTTCCACAAGCCTTGATCGAAAGCCAGCAAAAGCCCGAATATCCATACGAGCGTCATGGAAGGGGTAATGATGATCGATCGCAACCGCCGTTCCCGGTCGACCCACTGCCGGTCCTCAGTCGATCCCGGCTCGGTCGGCTGATGGTAGATGTAGAAACGCGGGAGCATGAACAGTCCCGAGAGCCAGAAGATCACAAAGATCAGATGCGCCGCTTTAACCCATGGATAGGCAGCTCCCAACATTCCGATCATCGCTCAATCCCGAGGCTGTTGATCACGCACACGATCCAGCAGCCGCTCGACATGGGCGATATCCGTATCGGGCAATATGCCATGGCCGAGATTGAACACATGCGGCCGCGAAGCGAAAGCCCCTAAAATTTGTTTGGTTGCTCGATCGAGCGCATCGCCGCCAGCAATCAGTGCCAGCGGATCAAGATTGCCCTGCACCGGCATGCCTTCGGGCAATATGGCGTTCGCCCAGCATGGGTCCACCGTCTCGTCGAGACCGATCGCATCGACGCCCGTTTCGCGCGCATAAGCCGCAAGCTTGCCCCCAGCCCCTTTCGGGAAGCCGATGATCGGTACCTCCGGATGGCGGGCGCGGAGCCCTGTCACAATGCGTGCAGTCGGTGCGATCACCCATTGTTCGAACTGAGCAGGTGAAAGACTTCCGGACCAGCTGTCGAAAAGCTGCACGGCTTCGGTTCCAGCTTCGATCTGCCCCGCCAGATAATCGATCGTGGCAATTACGATTGCATCGATGATCGTACCGAAAGCTGCGGCATCGCGATAGGCCAGCCGGCGCGCTTCCCCCTGTTCGCGGCTGCCCTGCCCCGCGACCATGTAGGTCGCCACCGTCCACGGGCTGCCGGCAAAGCCCAAAAAGGTGACGTGGGCGGGCAACTCCGCACGAACCCGCCGCACCGTTTCATAAACGGGGTCCAGCCGCCCCGGCTGCGGATCGAGGCTTGCGATCGCATTCGTCGCCAGCGGCGGCGCCAGGCGCGGGCCTTCCCCGGTTTCGAACCACAGATCCTGCCCGAGCGCATAGGGGATCATCAATATATCGGAAAACAGGATCGCGCCGTCGAAGCCGAAGCGGCGAATGGGCTGGAGCGTGATTTCAGCAGCCGCCACGCTATCCTGGGCCAAGGCGAGGAAGCCGCCCTTTTGGGATCGCAGCGCCTGATATTCGGGCAGATAGCGCCCCGCCTGGCGCATCATCCAGATCGGCGGCGGATCGCGCCGTTCGCCTTTCAGAACGGCCAGCAAAGATTTCTGAGACGCCTTTACGACCTCTCCCGACAGCGCGTGCTCCATATCTATCCTGTTAAATATAGAATCTTTGTAGTGAGAAGTAGGGCGGAGGATGGCGGGGTTTATAAGCAGCAGGCGCGATTGCCAACAGCTTGACTCTCGCGGGCGTCGTTTTGGCTGCTGAGTCGCCGTACAAGTACCCGTTATTCACAGGCTGGTGATATCATTGTCCCGCTGTGGAGAAGAGTTGGAACGAGTTAGGAAGGGCGGGGATGGAATCGTCCGCTTGTAGGGCAGGCCTGCTATCCGCTAGCTCGATCCCCATGCTTATGCACAGGCTTTTGCGACGATGATCCGGCTTCACCTCCACCTCCTGTCCGATTCCACCGGGGAGACGCTGGAAAATATCGCCAAGGCAGGCCTCGCACAGTTCGATGGCGTCGAGACGATCAAGCATTTCTGGCCGATGGTACGCTCCGAAGGACATCTCGACCGGATTCTGGTGGAGATCGCTCAAAAACCAGGGCTTGTGCTGTTCACGATCGTGAACGGCGACATCCGCCGCAAGCTGGAGGAACGTTGCCAGATGCTTGGCTTGCCGGCGGTGGCTGCGCTTGATCCGGTCATCGATGCGCTTTCCCAGATGCTCGGGCAGCAGGCCAAGGCGCGGCCAGGGCGGCAGCATATGCTGGATGCAGCATATTTCGACAGGGTGGACGCGATACAGTTCACGATCGCGCATGATGACGGCATCGGCGCTGAAGATTGGGAAGAAGCCGATATCGTGCTGGTGGGCGTTTCGCGCTCGTCCAAAACCCCGACCTCGATCTATCTCGCGAACCGCGGGTACAAGGTTGCCAACATCCCGCTCGTCATCGAAGCTCCTCCGCCATCCTCGCTATTCTCGCTCAAAAATCCCATCGTCGTGGGTCTCACCACCAGTCCGGAGCGGCTGATCCAGGTTCGGCGCAATCGGTTGCTGGCGCTCAATCAGTCGCCTGAAACAGCCTATGTCGATCAGGAGCGGGTGAGCACGGAAGTGGCGTTCGCCCGCCGCATGTTCTCGGACAATGGCTGGCCGGTGATTGACGTCACGCGGCGCTCGATCGAGGAAACGGCGGCGGCGGTCATCAACCTGCTCAACGAACGCAATCCGGTGGATGAGCCGTTATGAAGCTGATCCTCGCTTCGCAATCATCATCGCGGCGCGCCATGCTTTCCGCTGCTGGCGTTCCTTTTGACGCCATGGCGCCTGCTGTGGATGAAGAAGCGGCCAAGGCTGCTCTCAAGCAGGATGGAGTCGAGGCTCGCGGGCTTGCCGACGCGCTCGCCGAGCTAAAGTCGCGCAAGCTCTCCGCCCGGCATCCCGCCGATCTCATATTGGGTTGCGATCAGGTGCTGGTGCTGGCCGATGGCAGTATGCTCGACAAGCCCAGGGACCGCGACGAGGCTGGTGCCCAGCTCATGCAGATGCGCGGCTCTGTCATAAGGCTGATCAGCGCTGCTGTGATCAGCGAGGGCGGCACCCCGGTTTGGCGGCACGTCGATGTTGCGAGCTTGACGATGCGGCCCTTCTCGGATCGATTCCTGAGCATCTACCTTGATAGCGAGTGGCCGGCGATCAGCGGCTGCGTTGGCTGCTTCAGGCTTGAAGGCCTCGGCGTCCAGCTGTTCTCGCGAATCCAGGGCAGTCATTTCACTGTTCTCGGCCTGCCGTTAATGCCCTTGCTCGATTATCTGCGAACGCGGGGTGTGGTGACGTCATGACGATTCATGCGGAGGTGATCGGTGATCCGATCAGCCATTCGAAATCGCCGCTGATCCACAATTACTGGATCGGAAAGCTTGGGCTCGATGCGCATTATGAGCGATGCCATGTCATGCCTGACGCATTGGCGGATTATTTCGGAAGCAGGCGCGATCGGCCGGATTGGCAGGGCTGCAACGTCACCATTCCGCACAAGCAGGCGGTCATCCCCTATCTGGATCGCATCGATCCGAGTGCCGCGCAGATCGGCGCGGTTAATACGATCGTGCGCACGCACGATGGAGCGCTCGTCGGGTACAATAGCGATGGCGCCGGCTTTCTTGAACCTTTGCGGCCCTGGTTAGTGGATCATCATTTGCTGCGAATGGCACGCATTATCGGTTCTGGGGGAGCGGCGCGTGCCCTCGCTCATGCACTCCGCGGCGAGGGCTTCACGGTCGCGATGATCGCGCGCGACGAAGAGAAGGCCCGCGTCATTCTCGATGAAATCGGCGAGAAGAATCCCGGCATGACGGCGACGCTTCAGAGCTGGAGCGCTCCGATCGCGTTCGACTGGGGCGATACCGAAGGCAGGCTCGATATCGTCGTCAACGCCACGTCGCTGGGAATGACCGGCAATCCGCCGCTTGCGATCGATTTCAGCCATGTCCCACCCCACGCCATCGTCTATGATATCGTCTACGCTCCGCTCGAGACGCCGTTGCTCGCCGAAGCACGGCGACGGAGCTTGCGGACGATCGACGGTCTCGAGATGCTGGTCGGGCAGGCCGCGGTCGCTTTCGCGCTGTTTTTCGGCCAGCCAGCCCCGCGCCAATATGACGCGGAGCTGAGAGCGTTGCTGACGGCATGACCTTGTTGCCATGATCATTCTCGGCCTCACCGGATCGATCGGCATGGGCAAATCGACTGTTGCGGCCATGTTCCGCGAGCAGAAGATCCCCGTGTTCGACGCCGATGCTGAAGTGCACCGTTTGCAAGGTCCAGGCGGCGCGCTGGTTGATCTGATCGAGCAGGCCTTTCCCGGCACCGCCAGCAAAGGCGGTATCGATCGTGCCGTGCTCTCGCATTATGTACTGGGTGACAAGGTCGCGCTCCACAAGCTTGAGCGCATCGTTCATCCCGCCGTTGCAGTTGCGCGGCGCAACTTCTTGAGGCGGCACAAGGCAAAGCCCTTGGTTGTGCTGGATATACCGCTGCTTTACGAAAAGAAGATGCAGCATCTGGTGGACGAGGTCGCGGTTGTGTCGGCTCCGGCTTGGATGCAGCGGAAGCGAGTGCTGCGCCGCGCAGGGATGAGCCCCTCGAAACTTGCCCATATCCGCGCCCTACAAGTTCCCGACCCAGTGAAGCGCGCGCAGGCAGATCATGTGATAGATACGGGCATTCATCGGCAGCAGACGCGTGCCGAAATTCGTCGACTCATCGCTTGTCTTCGGGGCCGACAACGCCGATAAATTGCCGATATGCGCGAGATTGTATTCGATACCGAAACCACCGGCTTGAGCCCGACCGACGGGCATCGGCTGGTGGAAATCGGATGCGTGGAACTGATCAACAAGGTCGAAACCGGGCGTCACTTTCACGCTTACTTCAACCCCGGGCGTGCCATGCCCAGTGAGGCCGAAGCGGTCCATGGCCTGAGTGCCGTGTTCCTCTCCGATAAGCCGCTGTTTGCCGAGAAAGCGGCCGAGCTCATTGACTTTATCGGGGAAGCGCCGCTGGTTGCGCATAACGCGGCGTTCGATTTCGGCTTCCTGAACTGGGAATTGAGCACATGCGGTCTCGCGGCGATCGATATGGCGCGGATGATCGACACGCTTGCGCTCGCCCGTGCGCGCCATCCGGGCGCCAAGCACAGCCTCGATGCGCTCTGTACGCGCTATGGCATCGATCGCAGCCATCGTATCAAGCACGGCGCATTGCTCGACGCGCAACTCCTGGCTCAGCTCTACGTTGAATTATCGGGAGGGCGCCAGATCGGGCTGTCGCTCAAGGCCGAAACCGTGGTCGAAGCACGAACATTGGTGGCAGTTTCGATTGGTTCGCGAAGGACCGAGGTGAGGCCGCCCCGTCCACATGGCCCAAGTGCGGAGGAGCGGGAACGCCATGCCGCGTTTATTGCTAAGCTTGTGCAACCGCTGTGGCTTGAGGAACAGCCGGCCGGTTGACCAGGCAGATGCCTAGGACTAAGGCCGCCCCCGCCATCTTTCCCCCGAAGGCGGACGGCAAGACAGTGGAGGTTGTAAGATGGAAATCCGCGTTTCTGGCCACCAGGTCGATACTGGTGCGGCGCTCCGGGATCATGTCGATACCCGGCTCCAGGGAATCGCTGATAAATATTTCTCCCGCAGTATCTCGGCCAATGTGACGTTCGGCCGGGGTCCCCACGACAACGGGTTCAGTTGCGATATCGTCGCCCACGTAATGCAGGGCGTGATTCTTAAGGGCAGCGGCTTTGCGACCGAGGCCCATCCGGCGTTCGATCAGGCGGCTGACCGAATCGAGACTCAGTTGCGGCGCTACATGCGCCGGCTGAAGGATCGCCATGGCCCGAACGGTGTCGCAACGTTCGAAATCATAGAGGCAGACGCGAGCTACACCGTATTCCAGGCTGGAACGGAGGCAGAGGAAGCGCCAGATAACCCTGTGATCATCGCGGAAACGCGAGTCGATATTCCGGAAGCTACCGTCTCTGATGCGGTGATGATGCTCGATTTGCGGAATACCAACGCTCTGATGTTTCGAAACTCGGGTACGGGTGCCTTCAACATGGTTTATCGCCGATCCGACGGGACGATCGGTTGGGTGGAGCCTCAGCGCGCGGCCTGACGCCGCTCGCCTTCGTCATGGCCGATAGGGTGGCCCAACCTGACGCCGAACCGGCGAATGGAGCGCTTGCTCGCAGCATCGATTCCCTGAGTGATCTGCTCGGCGTCGAGGATGTGGTCGCCGCGCTGGCCGTGCCCAATAAGAAATCGCTGTTCGTGCAACTCTCACGGATGGCAGCGAAGACCCGTGGGCTATCGGCATCCGAAGTGACCGAGCGATTGCTTGACCGGGAACGCCTGGGCTCAACCGGCTTCGGCGGGGGAGTCGCGATCCCACACGGCAAGATCGAAGGCCTTGATCGGGTTGTCGGCATCTTTGCGAAGCTTGCAACCCCGATCGATTTCGCGGCGATCGACGAAATGCCGGTCGATGTCGTCTTCCTGCTGCTGTCACCGCCCGATGCGGGCGTCGAGCATTTAAAAGCGCTCGCCCGGGTCAGCCGCAAGCTCCGCGACCGCGCCTTTGTTGCCAAGTTGCGGGGGGCTGGCTCGCCAGACGCGCTTTATGCGCTGCTGTCCAACGGGGATTTGCGCAATGGCGTCTGAGCGATCTGCGCCGCCGCTTTCCGGACAGTCCGCTCATTTCCGTGCCCTTGAATCACTATACGCTTCGGCTCCGGTCAACGAGCTCTTCGCGTCGAGGCTGGAAATCATTTCGGAAGGACGATCGCGCATTCACTTTGAGGTGGACGGTCGCGTGCACCATGCCGCCGGTGCCGCGCACGGCACCATCTTCTTCAAGATGTTGGATGATGCTGCTTTCTACGCCGCCAACAGCCTCTGCACGGATCGGTTTCTTCTCACGACGGCTTTCAACCTGCTTCTTACCAAGCCGATCGTCGGCGGTCCGATCATCGCCGAAGGCCAATGGGTTAGCGGCAAGCGCAGGGTTTTCGTGGCGGACGCGCGCTTGATCGATGCCGAAGGCGACGAATGCGGCCGCGGCACCGGCACGTTCATGCGCTCGCACATCGCTTTGACCGGCCTCCCCGGCTATCGTCCCGCATGAATGCGCGGCTGACATCGGCGCTGCTGGTGTCTGCCTTGCTTCGAAAGGTTCAAAGCGGGGGCGGCATGGGGGCCGTGCTTGCGAAGGGTGATGAGACAGCGGGTGCCTTGCTCCTGGTTTTTTCCGATCGGGGGGCCGCGTCAGCCATACGCGAACGGGGGCTGCTTTCCGATGGCACGCCCGGATGGATAAAGACGGGTCCGGGCAATCCCGCCGATGCCGACGCGTTGACCGCCTATCTCGAGCGGCGGCGCAGTATCGATCCCGATCTCTGGATCGTGGAGCTGGAAGGATTGAAGGCGGACCAGATCGACGCGTTGCTCGAAGGATTCTGATCCGACACTTGCTCTGTTCCTGCATTGTTCTATTCTGCGACGATGGAACCTTGCCTTGCCGATGTGCCGATGATTGCTGCGGATGTCGTGCGCGGCGTTTCGCGCCTGCTCTTCAGGCACGATTTCATGGCCTTGTGCGAAGTTCCGCTAGGAAACGGGCGCCGCGCCGATATCATGGCGCTCGATGGCCGGGGGCATGTCATCATCGTCGAGATCAAGGTGTCGCGCGCCGATCTGCTGGGCGACGGCAAGTGGCCCGATTATCTTGAATATTGCGACCGCTTTTTCTGGGCCGTACCTGCCGGCTTCAACCTCTCGCCGTTCGAGGAGGATCATTTTCGACCGGATTGCTGCGGATTGATGGTGGCGGATCGCTATGACGCCGCCATTCTGCGCGAGGCGCCTGTCAGGCCGCTTCCGGCGGCTCGGCGCAAAGTGGAAACCTTGCGCTTCGCTCGGCGTGCTGCGCGCCGCATTCTTGCCGACAGCGATCCTGACGCGATCGTGCTGGATTAACCGCTTAAACGTCGAGATTGGCGACGCTCAGCGCATTTTCCTGGATGAACTCCCGGCGCGGTTCGACGATGTCGCCCATCAACCGGGTGAAGATCTCGTCGGCCACGTCGGCCTGCTCGATTTCGACCTTGAGCAATGAACGGTTGGCCGGGTCGAGCGTCGTTTCCCAAAGCTGCTCGGCATTCATCTCACCAAGACCTTTGTAGCGCGCGATCGACAGTCCCTTGCGGCCCGCCGCAAAGATCGCCTCCAGCAGCTGGGATGGACGCGTGATTGCCACGCCGCGCGGATCGCTTATGCCCTCATCCTCGTCCGCGTCGCCGCTTTTCTCGGCGGCTTTCATCGAAACCAGCCGAGCAACGCCCGCATAGCTATCGCGCTGTTCGGCGGCGAGCGCGTGAAGCTTGCGCGCCTCGGCGGAGGCGACAAAGGGCGCATCGACAATGTGATGATCCGCCACGCCGCGCCACATGCGCTGGAAATGGTAGCCGCCATCGGTCGCTATGTCCGCAGACCAGCTCGCTTCCGCATCGCCACGCGCCAGCCACGCCGTCGCGGCCACAAGCGCTTGAGCCCTTGCATCTCTGGAAAGATCAGGAGCCAGGGCGCCGGTGAGTGCCAGCACTTCGATCACGGAGGGATCGTAGCGGCGCGGCACATAGCCCATCAGCGTGCGCATCCGTCGCGCATGATCGATCAGCGCGCGGAGATCGACGCCGCTGCGTGCCCCAGCGGAGCTTTCGAGCACCATGGAACCGACGCCAGCATCCACCAGATACTGATCGAGCGCGCTATCATCCTTGAGATAGACTTCCGAGCGGCCTTTGTTGACCTTGTAGAGCGGCGGCTGCGCGATGAAGAGATGCCCGCGCGCGATGATGTCCGGCATCTGCCGGTAGAAGAAGGTCAGCAGCAATGTGCGGATGTGCGCCCCGTCCACATCGGCGTCGGTCATGATGACGATCTTGTGGTAGCGCAGCTTCTCGATGTTGAAATCGTCGCGGCCGATGCCGGTGCCGAGCGCCTGGATCAGCGTGCCGACCTCCTTGGAAGACAGCATGCGATCGAAGCGTGCGCGCTCGACGTTGAGGATCTTGCCCTTGAGCGGCAGGATCGCCTGAATGTTGCGGTCGCGGCCCTGCTTGGCCGAGCCGCCTGCGGAATCTCCTTCGACCAGGAAAAGCTCGCACTTGCTGGGATCGCGTTCCTGGCAGTCGGCGAGCTTGCCGGGCAGCGAGGCGATATCCATCGCGCCTTTGCGCCGAGTCAGTTCGCGCGCCTTGCGGGCGGCTTCGCGGGCCGCTGCGGCGTCGATCACCTTCTGGATGATCGCGCGCGCGTTGGCCGGGTTTTCCTCGAGATATTCAGCGAGCTTGTCGGCCATCAGGCTTTCGAGCGGCTGGCGCACCTCGGATGAAACGAGCTTGTCCTTGGTCTGGCTGCTGAATTTCGGATCGGGCAGCTTTACCGAGACGATCGCCGTCAGCCCTTCGCGCATGTCATCGCCGGTGAGGCTGACCTTCTCCTTCTTCAGCAGGCCGGATTTTTCGGCATAATTGTTGAGCGTTCGGGTCAGCGCAGCGCGGAAGGCCGCGAGATGGGTTCCCCCGTCGCGCTGCGGGATGTTGTTGGTGAAGCAGAGGACCTGCTCATAATAGCTGTCGTTCCATTCCAGTGCGACATCGATGCCGACATCGTCGCGCTGCCCGGTGATGGCGATCGGCTCAGCCATCAGCGGCGTCTTGGTGCGGTCGAGATATTTCACGAAGGCAGCGATGCCGCCCTCATAATAAAGCTCATGTTCGACGCGCTCGGCGTGGCGCGCGTCCACCAGGAACAGCCGGACACCCGAGTTGAGAAACGCCAGCTCGCGGTAGCGATGCTCCAGCTTCTCGAAATCGAACTCGGTAATCTTGAAGGTGTCCGCCGAGGGAAGAAACGTCACCTTGGTGCCGCGCTTGCCGTTCGCAGGGCCGACCACCCTGAGCGGCGCGACGGCATCGCCGCGCTGAAAGCGCATATAATGCTCTTCGCCATCGCGCCAGATGGTGAGATCGAGATGATCGCTCAGCGCATTGACCACGGATACGCCCACGCCGTGGAGACCACCCGACACCTTATAGGCATTGTCGTCGGACGTATTTTCGAACTTTCCGCCCGCGTGGAGCTGGGTCATGATCACTTCGGCGGCGGAGACGCCTTCCTCGGCGTGAATGCCGGTCGGAATCCCGCGTCCATTATCCTCGACCGAGACCGAGCCGTCGGGATTGAGCGTGATGACGATCTTGTCGCAATGGCCCGCCAGCGCCTCATCGATCGCATTGTCGGAAACCTCGAACACCATATGGTGGAGACCCGACCCGTCATCGGTGTCGCC
>CBFRWL010000056.1:0-11257 GCA_965727025.1 uncultured Sphingomonas sp. | reverse complement strand
AGGGCTACCGGTGCACCCTTTTCTGGATTGTAGCAGCTCGCATTGTCTCGGTCGCTTCGTATAGCCACCCGAGCTAAGCAACGTTGCCACAGATTTACCGCCCCATGGCTGCCGCTCCGATCGGAGGAAGGCGCGGCTGCAGGCGACCTCAAGGGGCGGCCATCGCGAGGGAAATGACTGTCGACTGGCAGCTGCGGGGGACGTCTATCCCACAGGCGCTAACGTTAGACGCTTGCCTGCAGGCCGGGCTGGCACCCGCCACCTCTGACGTTCAGTAGATCGGCACCGCTTCCCGAAGCCGGCCTTTCTGGATATGCGTAGCGGTCCGGTTTCTTCATCTCCAACGGGCCGTTTCGGGAAATTCAATCGGGAAGAGGTTTCGGGAACGCGGCTTAGCCCAACGTATTCGAGCGCCGGTACGCCTTGGCGATCCCGTCGAACCTTCCTTTGCGCGAAGCTCATTTTGCCCCTTCCTTCACGCGGACCGCTGGTAGAGGGCAATCTTGTCGGTGATAAATCGTTCGACCTCGCGTAGTTTTTCGATCTTCTCGCGCACGGCCACAAGGCGGGCTTCAAGGAAGGTGATGGTGTCGGACGCTGTGATCGTGGCGGCATCGTATGTCTTTAGCAGCGGGGCGATTTCCGCAAGTGAGAGGCCGAGCCGCTGCGCCTGCCGGACCTGCTCGATCGTGGGGAGCACACGCGGATCATAGTCGCGGTAGGTGCGTGAGCCTGCCTTTCTGGGTGTCGAGCCGATCAGCCCCATCGTCTCAGAGTGACGAATACCGTCCTTAGACATTCCGGCGAGCCGGGCGACTTCCTGTATTAGCATCGAAGGCTCTTGACTGTGGGGTTTCCCCACACCCTATAGGGTCTGTCACCCTCGCCGTCCAGCCGGAGTGACATCATGCCTGACCTCGTCAAACCCCTAGCCTTCGTGACCGGCGCGTCGTCCGGAATGGGCGCGGACATCGCCATGCGCCTGCTACGCGAAGGCTACGACGTGTATGGTGGCGCTCGGCGCGTTGACCGCATGTCGGAATTGAAAAAGGCCGGCGGCCATGCTTTGGCGCTCGACGTGACTGACGAGCCCTCGGCGATGGCTGCGATGGACGTGATATTGGAGGAACGTGGCCGGATCGACGTGCTGGTCAATGCGGCAGGCTATGGTCAATACGGGGCGTTGGAAGACGTGCCAATGGCCGAGGGGCGCAAGCAGTTCGAGACCAATCTGATCGGCATCGCGCGTCTGGTGCAGCTCTGCCTGCCGATGATGCGGACGCAGGGGTCGGGTTGCATCGTCAACATTTCGTCGATTGGCGGCCGCTTCGCGCTGCCGCTGGGAGGCTGGTATCATGCCTCCAAGTTTGCACTAGAAGGCTACTCAGACGCGCTGCGCAACGAGATACGCGGCTTCGGCATCGACGTGGTGGTGATCGAGCCGGGCGGAATTGCATCGGAGTGGGAAGGCATCGCTGGCGAAGAGGCGAGCCGTTGGTCGGGTGGAGGCGCGTATGCGGGCATGGTAACAGCGTTCCGGAAAATGCAGGGCCGCAAGGCACCCCCGCCCTCCGTGGTGTCGGACATGGTCGTGAAGGCACTCCGCGCGAAGCGGCCGAGGACGCGCTACTCGGGCGGCCTCGCGGCAAAGCCGCTGCTGTTCCTGCGCCGGCACTTGTCCGATCGCTTGTTCGACCGGCTCGTCATGCTTGGTTTCAGGTGACGATTGTGGGGGCGCCACCCGACCTCAACCTGTTCGATCGCCTCATGCGGGCCGGCGAGGCTGCGCTTGCCGCTTGTGGCCTCGATGGCGCCGAACGGTCCTTCCGGCAGGCTCATAAGATCGTCCATGACACGCCTCACCTCCACGTCAGGACACATTGTCGCCTGCTTGCCATTGCCTACCAGCGCCGTCAGCGGCGAGGTGTAGGCTCGCATATCGTCTCGGTCGCAATCCTATCGTTGATCGGACTGGTCATCCGATGACATTTCCCCATCAACCACCTTTTTCGGGACGGTAGCGAAGGGTTATCAAACGCATGGCGCCTCGTAACAGGTGACCCATGCCAAACGGCTAAGATGTCAACGATCCCAAAGTGCCCAGGCCAGGATTATAAGTTTCCCCAGAATCTCGTCTATTTCCACCGCTGCACCCGTCCAAGGTCGCCTGCACTGGCATTACAGCGGATGGCGTCCTAGATCAGGCAGGCTAGGAGCTGCCATGCCTGCATTGTCTATTCTGGATTTGGTCCGCGTCACCGAAGGCACCGATGCACGCGGGGCACTGGACAATGCGCGCGATCTTGCTGGGCGTGCGGAAGAATGGGGGTATCGACGGTTCTGGGTTGCCGAGCATCATAACATGCCGAGCATTGCCAGCGCTGCCACGTCGGTGGTGCTGGCACACGTCGCGGCCGGTACCCGCCATATCCGAGTGGGTGCCGGCGGGATCATGCTCCCGAACCATGCGCCCATCGTCATAGCCGAGCAGTTCGGCACATTGGCTCGACTTTTTCCCGGACGGATTGACCTCGGCCTCGGTCGCGCGCCGGGGACTGATCAGGTAACCGTCCATGCTCTGCGCCGTTCGCTCGCCGGCGCCGAGAGCTTTCCACAGGACGTGCTCGAACTACAGGCTTATTTTGGCGACGTCCGCCCGGGTCAGCGGGTGCAGGCAGTGCCTGCTGCGGGCACCAACGTGCCGCTATGGATCCTGGGGTCGAGCACCTATGGCGCGCAGCTTGCGGCCGAACTGGGCTTGCCCTACGCCTTCGCATCGCATTTTGCACCTGACCAGCTGCTGCCGGCGCTTCGCATCTATCGCGACCGCTTCAAGCCATCTGCCCAGCTAGACAAGCCCTACGCCATGGTTGGGGTCAACATCGTCGCCGCGGAAAGCGATGATCAGGCGCGGCGCCTCGCGACGACCCAGCAAATGTCGTTCGCCGACATCTTCAGAGGCGCGCGCGGCCTGAGCAAGCCGCCGATCGATGATATCGAGAGTTACTGGTCGCCGCTGGAGAAAGCGCAGGCCATGCAGATGCTGGCGCGTTCGATCATCGGGGCGCCGGAAACGGTTCGTGCTGGCGTCGATGCGTTGATCGCTGAGACCGGCGCGGATGAGCTGATGATCGTCTCCGACGTCTATGATCATGCGGCGCGTCTTAATTCCTTCAGGTTGACCGCGCAGGCTTGCAACGCACGTTCGCCTCAAAGCGAACTGGCGTGATGGCGGGGGACGAGGATATCCCGCCTACGGACAGCAAGCTCACGCGCAGCAAGAGAAACTGGGCGCAGCAAGGCCGGTTTCTGACCGGACGGGTTTCGCGGCCGGAAGCCGAGCGTTTGCCGCCGGGCCAGCACCTAGTGCGCGATTGGCCGGTGCTTGATCTTGGAGAGCATCCGGCGATCACCCGCGAAAATTGGCGTCTGCTGATCGGCGGCGCGGTTGAAAATCCGGCCGTATGGGAATGGACGGATTTTGAGCGCCAACCGCAGACCCGCAGCCTCTCGGACATCCACTGCGTCACCAGCTGGTCGCGCTATGACAACGAATGGGGCGGAGTGACGACGCGGGATTTGCTTGCGGTTGTTGAACCGACGCCCGAAGCGGGCTTCGTGCTGCTCCACAGCTATGACGGCTACACCACGAACCTGACGCTTGAGGATTTTGCAGGCGAGAATGCGCTGCTTGCGCATAGCTGGCAGGGCCAACCCCTGACCCGCGACCATGGTGGTCCGGTCCGGCTTGTCGTTCCCCACCTCTATTTCTGGAAGAGCGCGAAATGGCTCAAGCGGATCGAGTTCCTTACCAAGGATCATCCGGGGTTTTGGGAAGTGAATGGCTATCATAATCGTGGCGACCCATGGCGGGAACAGCGGTACACGAGCGATTGACGATAAACCCGTTCTGACGGAGCAAAACGTGAATCCGCCAAAGCTGTTCCGGCCGCTAACGATCGGCAACCTCGTGTTGCGCAATCGGATCGTCATCGCGCCGATGTGCCAATATTCGGCAGTCGATGGGTGCATGACCGACTGGCATTTGATCCATCTCGGACATCTTGCGCTGTCCGGCGCGGCCCTGCTCACGATTGAGGCGAGCGCAGTCGTTCCGGAGGGCCGCATAAGCTGGGCCGATGTCGGCCTCTATGATGACGCGACCGAAGCAGCGATCGGGCGGACGTTGGAAAGCATCCGCCGATGGTCGGACATGCCCATCGCGATCCAATTGGCCCATGCGGGACGGAAAGCCTCGACTGAGGTCCCTTGGAAGGGCGGGGCGCAAATCGCACCGGGCGATCCCCACGGCTGGCAGACCGAAGCGCCGTCCGCGATACCGTTCCAAGACGGTCAAATTGCGCCCGCTGAACTTGGCCGTGATCGGATGACCCAAATTCGTGATGCCTTCGTCGCATCGGCAAAGCGCGCGGCCCGCCTCGGTCTTGACGCCGTGCAGCTGCATGGTGCCCATGGCTACCTGCTCCACGAGTTCCTCTCGCCGCTGTCGAACCAGCGCACTGACGAATATGGCGGCAGCCTTGAGAACCGTATGCGGTTTCCGCTCGAAATATTCGATGCGGTTCGTAACGCCTTTCCTTTCGAGCGGCCGGTCACAATGCGCGTGTCGGGCACGGACTGGGTGGAGGGCGGTTGGGACATCGAACAAACCGTGGCGTTCGCTCAGGCGCTGGAGGCAAGGGGGTGCAGCGCGATCCATGTTTCGAGCGGCGGGCTTCATCCGGCGCAGGCGATACCGGTTGGCCCCGGCTATCAGGTGCCGCTCGCGCGGAGCGTCAAGCAGGCCACCAGCATGCCGGTGATCGCAGTGGGCCTCATCACCGATTATGATCAGGCGGAGAGCATCGTCGGTACCGGTGATGCAGATATCATCGCACTCGCTCGCGCTATTCTATATGACCCCCGCTGGCCATGGCATGCTGCGGCCCATCTTGGCGCGAACGTGAAAGCGCCTCCGCAGTATCTCAGGTCTCAACCAATGAGATTCCGGCATCTGTTTGATGAGTGAGAGCTCGAACGGCTAATTTTAAATCCGTTCGCTGACCGCCAGTTTTCAGGAGACGCGTTGGCATGGCCGCGACTGCCGTGACCGGCATCGCATTTGCAATCTATCGGGCATAAGCGGCAGCACATTTTGATACGTGCCGACACCTTGTAATTCATTCTGCACTGCACCATTCAATGAAAATGAAGCGGCTCAGTTTCATCCTCCTCATAGTCGCCGCAGGCTGTTCCGGGCAACATCCAGCACCACCGCCGTTGAATGTGACCGTGGCATTGCCGCTTTCCCGAGCCGTGACGGACTGGGACGAATATGTCGGCCGCTTCGAAGCCATCGACAATGTGCAAGTGATACCCCGCGTTTCGGGACAGATCGTCTCCATCGGCTTTCGTCAGGGCGTCGAGGTCGCCAAGGGCCAGGTGCTGTTCCAGATCGACCCACGCCCCTATCGCGCCGCCTATCTGCAAGCTCAAGCCGCCGTCCAGAGCGCCACCGCCGCCCTGGCGAATGCGCGATCCGAACTGGCCCGCGCAAACGAATTGAAAAAATTCAATGCGGTCAGTCAGGAGGAGCTGGAAACGAAGCTGGCGACCCAACGGACCGCCGAAGCGAATCTCGCCGCTGCAAACGCGAACGCGGAAGCAAGGGCGCTCGATCTTTCGTTTACGACTGTTCGCGCGCCTATCGCGGGCCGAGCATCCGACAAGCGCGTTGCGATCGGCGATCAAGTGATCGCGAACCAGACGCTGCTGACCACCGTAGTTTCGGTAAATCCGATCTGGTTCAGCTTCGAGGGTGCAGAAAGCTTTTACCTCAAATATATCCGCCAGGCGGCCGAGGGCGAGCGCACGTCCTCGCGTTACGCGCCCAATCCGGTCGAGATCCAGCTTGCCGACGAGCAGGGATATCGCTGGCATGGTCACATGGTTTTCGTCGATAATGCGATCGACACCGGCAGCGGGACGATCCGGGCCCACGCCATAGTGGATAATCCGAAGGGGTTCCTCGTGCCGGGTATGTTCGGGCGCGCGCGCCTGCTGGGTTCAGGCGCATATAAGGCGCTCCTGGTGCCGGACGAGGCGATCCTGACCGACCAGACCCGAAAGCTTGTCTATGTCGTGAACCGGGAAGGCAAGACGGTCGCCCGGCCGGTGGAGACGGGCCCGATGGTGGAAGGGTTGCGAGTCATCCGGGCCGGATTGGCGCCGGGCGAGAAGATCATCATCGAAGGACTGGCGCAGATGCGCCCCGGGCTTGCAGTAACGGTGCATCCGGGGCGGATCGTGCCCCGCGCCGCCGACATGTCACCGGATTCACGGCCCACTTTGGCTCCGCCCGCCGATCAACTGAAACCCGTCGGCACCTGATCCAATGCGGCTTCCGCATTTCTTCATCGAACGGCCGATATTCGCGGCAGTCCTGTCCGTTCTCATAATGATCGTGGGGCTCGTGGCCTATCCGGGCTTGCCGGTCGGTCAATATCCGGAGATCGCGCCGCCGACCGTGGTCGTAAGCGCCAGCTATCCCGGCGCAACGGCGGAAACCCTGGCCGATACCGTAGCCAGTCCACTGGAGGACGCCATTAATGGCGTGGAAGGCATGATCTACATGTCTTCTTCCTCGACGGCATCGGGTTCGCTGACGATCACGATCTCGTTCAAGCAGGGCGTCAATGTCGACCAGGCCCAGGTCCTCGTCCAGAACCGCGTCGCGACCGCGGAGCCCCGTCTGCCCGACCAGGTTCGTCAAATCGGCGTCACGACGCTCAAGAATTCGCCCGATCTGCTGATGGTGATCGGGCTGGATTCCCCTGACGGCACGCTTGATGCGCAATATATCGGCAACTACGCCAAGCTTCAGATCAACGATCGACTTTCGCGCATACCGGGGGTGGGTGGCGTCCGGATCGTGGGCGGCCGCGACTATAATATGCGCGTCTGGATCGATCCCGATCTTGCTGCCGAACGCAATCTGACGGTCGACGAGATCGTTGCAGCCATCCGCGCCCAGAACGCTCAGGTCGCGGCGGGCGCCTTGGGACAACCTCCTTTCAACACCGGCGGCACCGCTTACCAGCTTTCGATCCAGACCCAAGGCCGGCTGACGACGCCGGAAGAATTTGGCGACATCATCGTGAAACAGGATCGCGAAGGCCGGCTCACCCGTCTTCGTGACGTCGCCCGGGTGGAGCTTGGCGCCCTCAGCTACGAAACGAACGCCTACATTAACGGCAAGACGGGCGTTGGCCTTCCGATCACGCAGCTCCCGGGCTCGAACGCGCTGGAAACCGCAAGGAATGTCAAGACTGCCATGGCGGACATCGCCAAGGACTTCCCGCCCGGAATGGAATGGTCGACACCCTATGATCCGACGACCTATATCAGCGCCTCAATCGAAGCCGTCCAGCATACCCTGATCGAGGCGCTGATCCTGGTTTCGTTGGTGGTCCTGCTCTTCCTGCAAAGTTGGCGGGCGGCACTGGTTCCCATTCTCGCAATCCCGATATCGCTGATCGGCAGCCTTGCGGTGCTTGCGCTGTTCGGCTTTTCGCTGAACAATCTTTCCCTGTTCGGTCTCGTGCTCGCGATCGGTGTGGTCGTCGACGATGCGATCGTCGTGGTCGAGAATATCGAGCGCCTCATGCATGTGGAAGGCCTTTCGCCGCGCGAGGCCGCCCATAAGACGATGGATGAAGTCTCGGGCGCGCTGATCGCAATCGCGCTGGTGCTGTGTGGCGTGTTCATTCCGACTGCCTTCATTCCCGGTGTTTCAGGGGCTTTTTACAAGCAATTCGCGCTGACCATCGCTGGAGCGACCGCGATCTCGTGCTTCGTATCGCTGACCTTGTCCCCCACTATCGCCGCGTTGATCCTCAAGCCGAAAGATGGAGAGCATGGTGCGGAGGGATGGCGAGGTATTCCCGCGCGGTTTGCGCATCGATTCAACAGCGGTTTCGAACGATTAGGCAAGCGCTATGGAACGCTCACCGCGCGTACCGTGCGCATGCTGGGCGTGATCGGAATTGTTTATGCCGGCCTGCTGGCGCTGGGAGGATGGCGTCTCTACGCGACGCCCGCGGGCTTCATTCCGGCGCAGGATCAAGGCTATGCCATCGTCGCGCTTCAGATGCCGCCCGGCACGACTTTGCAACGCACCGATGAAACGCTGCATCGGCTGCTCGCCATTGTTAAAAAAAATGCGGCTTATGAGACGAGCGTCGCGTTTGCGGGGTTCGACGGCACAACATTTGGCAGTTCGCCAAGCGCCGCGACCGCCTTCGTGGTTTTCAAACCATTTGGGAAGCGGCCGCCATCAAGCAGGATCGTCCAAGATCTTCAGCAGGCCGTTGGCAGCGTGAACGCAGGGACGACCTTCGTAATCGCGCCGCCACCGGTGCGCGGATTGGGCACCGGCGGCGGCTTCAAGATGATGATCGAAGACCATGGCGGGACAAATTATCAACAGATGGAGGACGTAGCCTTCAAGATGATGGCTGCCGCCAACCAGACTCCAGGCCTGGAACGGGTATTCACCACCTACAACACCAAAACCCCCAGGTTGTACGCAGACATCGATCGGCAGAAAGCCGAACAGATGGGCGTCCCGGTGCAGAACATTTTTTCGACGCTCAATACTTATTTGGGCTCAACTTATATTAACGATTTCAACTATCTCGGACGAACATTCCGAGTAACGGCCGCTGCCGACGCGCCTTACCGCGACGACGTCAACGACGTGCTCCGCCTCAAGACGCGCTCGGCAAGCGGCGCGATGGTGCCCCTGTCGGCGGTCATGACGCTGCGCAACGACAGCGGTCCCTATCGCGTGGTCAGATATAATCTCTATCCGGCGGTCGAACTTCAAGGCGATACCGCGCATGGCTATTCGAGCGGCCAATCGTTGGTAGCGATGAAGGATCTTGCCGCGAAGATTCTGCCGACGGGCTTCTCATTTGAATGGACCGAGCTTGCCTATCAGCAACAGCAGGCCGGCAATACAGGGATCTATGTGTTCCTGCTTGGAGTGGTCTTCGTCTTTCTGCTGCTGGCGGCGCAGTATGAGAGCCTGGTGCTGCCATTTGCCGTCATCCTGATCGTACCCATGTGCCTGCTCGCCGCCATTCTGGGCGTGAACCTGATGGGCCGTGACAACAACATCCTGACCCAGATCGGATTGGTCGTACTGATCGGCCTGGCTGCCAAGAATGCCATCCTGATCGTCGAGTTTGCACGCCAGGGCGAGGAGGAAGGGCTGGACATGTATGCCGCGGCAGAACGCGCGGCGGGCCAGCGGCTTCGACCCATCCTGATGACGTCCATTGCCTTCATCCTGGGGGTCCTGCCGCTGGTTATCAGCAGCGGCCCAGGCGCCGAGATGCGTCAGGCGCTAGGGATCGCCGTCTTTTTCGGCATGATCGGCGTCACCCTGTTCGGCCTGTTGTTCACACCCGCCTTTTACGTGATCAGCCGTAAGATGGGTGATTGGGCCAAAAGCCGCCTCCGCCGGCGTCGCAACCCCGGCATCGAGGCGAGAGAGATCGGCACATGAGGAAGCTCACGCTGCTCGGCATGCTGCTCTTGTCAGCCTGTGCAGTCGGCCCCAATTACCGTTCGCCAGCGCCCTTGGCCCCCGCCGATTCCCGCTTGACAGCCGCCGACCAAAATCCTGCGGTGACCGCAGACGCGGTTCCGGACGCGTGGTGGAGGCTGTTCGAAGACCCGGATCTGGATCGGCTGATCGAGAAAGCTCTTATCCGCAACAAGGATGTCGGGATTGCGGCCGCCAATCTTCGTCACGCGCGCGCATTGCTGCTCGAAGCAGGCGCTGGCCGATTGCCAGTTACGGATGTCAACGCCCGCGCCACGCGAGGGCGTGAAGCGCCCAATCAGGGCGGCACGGGCAAGGTGGGCGATTTCTATCTGGTCGGTTTCGACGCCTCCTATGAGGTGGACCTGTTCGGAGGAATCAGCCGTTCGATTGAAGCTGCGAAGGCGGATGTCGGGGCCGCAACGGCCCAGCTCGATGCGGCGCGGGTCTCGATCGCGGCTGAAACGGCGCGCACTTATGTCGATGCGTGCGGCTTCGCAAGCCAGGCCGAAGTCGCGCGCCAGACAGCCAGATTGCAGCACCAGACATGGGATTTGACGCAGCGTCTGTTGAGCGCCGGCCGCACCAGCCAGCGCGAGGTCGACCAGGCAACCGTGCTGGAAGAACAGGCCAATGCGCAAGTTGCGGATTTCGAGGCGGAGCGGAAGGCCGCACTTTATGCGCTGGCCGTGCTGACCGGCGACACGCCGGCAAATGTCGATAAGGCTGCGGCTGCTTGCATTGCCGTGCCGGTTATCCGTCAGCCCCTTCCCGTAGGCGATGGGCAGGCCCTTTTGGCGCGGCGGCCCGATGTCCGGGCGGCTGAACGCAGGCTCGCGGCGGATACCGCGCGGATCGGGGTCGCCACCGCCGCTCTTTATCCGACGATCACGCTGCTCGGCTCGGTCTCCATAGGTGCAGGGCATATCGGCGATGTCGGAAAGAAGCAGGGGTTCAGCTGGTCATTGGGGCCGCTCATCAGCTGGAATTTTCCATTCGCAAGCGCCGCGCGGGCACGGGTGGTGCAAAGCCGGGCACTCGCAGAGGGATCGCTCGCGGCATTCGATAAGACGATGCTAACCGCGCTTCAGGAGGCCCAGCAGGCGCTTGCTCGTTTGGCAGGGGCGCTCGATCGCGAAACTGCCCTGACGAAAGCGCGTGAAGCCGCCGATCACGCCGCCTTCCTTTCGAGCAAGCGATTCGACTATGGCGCGGACAATTTCCTCAACCTGCTGGATGCGCAAAGAACCGCTGCCGCCGCCCGCGGCGCTCAAGCCGCGGCCGAGGTTGACCGCGCTGAAGCGCAGATAGCGCTGTTCAAAGCGCTTGGCGGCGGATGGCAGGGCGCAGGTGCCGACACGCTCAAGTGATCGCGATTTTTGCGTGCAGCGCTGCAGGTCGTGGCAAAGCCGGATTGAACCCGTCGGACGCACCAAGTGACGGCAACATTAAGGACAAAGCCACCCAAGGGCATCGCCGAACGTGATTGACTCCCGAGATCGGCGGGCGAAATAAACTTATCCCGCTATGTCACATATCCCCGATCTGTCTCGTCAGGCTCCGGTAACCCCAAGGAGGACGAAGATCATGACGACACGCACAAACCCCTACATCGCCGCGCCCGATCTGCTGAAGGCGTGGATGGCC